>VFZS01000222.1 GCA_016871095.1 Acidobacteriota bacterium | reverse complement strand
AGTTCTCGGGCGGGGCGCCGGCGGCGCTCCGCCCGCGCCGTCTGTGGAGCGCGAACCCAGTACTACTAACCGCGGAAAGCGGCGCGGCCTGCGAGCATTCGGTGGGGCGGGCGCCCACGCCCGCGCACCGGCCCCCCGGCCGGTGCAGGGCCGGACCTGGGGGTCCGGCTGCGGACCAAGGGTCCGCCCCACGGATTTGGCTGCGGCCATGCCGCGCTGTGTCACAATGGAAGCGCAGGGGTAAATCAGCCGTGAACAACGTTAAGACCGTTTTGCTGCTCGGGCTGCTGAGTGGACTGCTGCTGGTGGGCGGACAGGCTCTGGGCGGGCGCAACGGCCTGTGGATGGGCCTGGGGCTGGCGGTGGTTATGAACTTCGCCAGCTACTTCTTCTCCGATAAGATCGCGCTCGCCATGCATCGGGCGCGGCCGCTCAGCGAGCAGGAGAATCGTGAGGCCTACTGGCGGGTCGCTCCGCTGGTGGAGAACCTCCGCCAGCGCCTGAGCCTGCCCATGCCGCGCCTGTGGCTGATCCCGGAGGATTCCCCCAACGCCTTCGCCACGGGGCGCAACCCGGCGCACGCCTCGGTGGCGGTGACGGCGGGCCTGCTGGCGGCCATGGACGACCGCGAGCTGGAGGGAGTGCTGGCGCACGAGCTGGGCCACGTCGCCAACCGCGACATCCTCATCAGCACGATCGCGGCCACGCTGGCCGCGGCCATCACCTTTCTGGCGCGCATGGCGTTCTTCTTCGGGGGAAGCCGCAGCGACGACGAGGAGGGCAACAATCCACTGGCCGGGATACTGATGCTGATCCTGGCGCCCATCGCGGCGCTGCTGATCCAGATGGCCATCTCGCGGACGCGTGAGTACGCGGCAGACGCCACGGCGGCGCGCGCCGCGGGCACTCCCAGCGGGCTGATGTCGGCGCTGCGCAAGCTGGAGGCTTATTCGAAGCGCATCCCCATGGACGCCTCGCCGGCCACCGCCCATATGTTCATCATCCAGCCGCTGACCGGCTCGAGCCTGATGCGGCTGTTCTCGACCCACCCCGCCACCCAGGAGCGCATCGCGCGGCTGCGCACGCTGACGGCGGCAAGCTGAAGCTGGCGTTACTGCTGCTTCGCCGGGGGCAAGTTCAGGCGGCGCAGTATATCCTGGAACAGCGGCTCGTTCCACAGCGGGAAGGACTCATCCGCCCAGCCCGCCCAGGGTAGTTGCGGGTCTCGCTCGTCGTAGGCCCGCTGGAACCACTCCAGGCACTTCTGCCGGTCACCCAGCCGGAGATAGAGAGTGGCGATCTGGTACTGGGCGATCTGCGGACGCTGGAGCATGAGGTCGAGGATGCGGCGGGCTTCGGCGGTCTTCCCCATCTGCTGGTAGAGCGTACCTAGCAGAGCCAGGTTGAGGCGGTCCACCTGGGGCCGGCGCGCCATCGGCTCCAGCACGGCCACGGCCTCCTCGAACCTGCCGTTGCGGGCACGTACGTAAGCCACGAGCCAGACGGAGGGCGGGAACTCTGGATTCAGGGTGAAGGCCTGGTTCATCAGGGCGTCACCCTTGGCCTTTTCATCCATGCTCATGTAGAGGAGAGCGGCCTCGGTGAGCTCGAGAGGCGAGAGCGGGTCGAGGGCCAGGCTGCGCTCGATGTGCACGCGCGATTCCCCCATCCGCTTCATGCAGCGCAGGAAGTTGGCGTACGGCCCATGGGTGTCGCGCGAGTTGGGACTCAGCTCGACGCCGCGCCTGAGCTCCGCATCGGCCTTACTCCAATCCCAGTCGTAGACGAAGTGAATCCAGCCCAGTCCGGCGTGGGCCTCCCCGAGGGTGGGGTCCAGCTTGAGGGCTTCCAAGGCGGCGGCACGGGCCGGCGCGAAAGCCTCTTTGGGCGGCAGGTCGCCCCACCAGGAGCCGCGCAGGCGGTAGGCGTCCGACAGGCCCAGCCAGGCACGGGCGAAGCCGGGATCCAGTTCGGCGGCTTTCCGGAACAGCTCGATGGCCCGGGCGAAGCCCGCCGCAGTGAACTTGTGATAGTAGTCCCGGCCTTTGAGGTAGGCCAGCAGGGCCTCGGGGTTCACCGGCCGGGCGGCCGCCGGTCTCGCGGCGGCGCCCCGGCCCAGCGAGAGGTGGATCTCCCGGGCGATGGCCTGCGCGACTTCCGACTGCGCGGCCAGGATGCCGCCCAGTTCGCGGTCGTAGCTGCGGGCCCACACCTGGGTCTGTCCCTCAACCCGGACAAGTTGGGCGGTGATGCGCGCGCGATCCCCTTCGCGGCGCACGGCGCCTTCCAGCACGTGGGTGACGCCCAGTTCCCGGCCGATCTGTTCGATGGTCTTGCGCGTGCCTTTGTAGGGCATCACGGAAGTCCGGGCGATGACCCGCCAGCCCGCCGCGGGCAGCCGCGCCAGTTGCGTGATCATCTCCTCGGTGAGGCCGTCGCTGAAGAAATCCTCTTCCGGATTTCCGCTGAGGTTCTGGAAGGGAAGAACCGCCAGCGCCGCCAATGCCCCCGGGGCGGAGGCACGCCGCAGCAGGTACACGCCGGCGGCCGCGATCAGGAGCAGCGCAGCCACCGTCGCGACCAGCGGCAGGCGCCGGCGGGGAGCGGGCGCGGCGGGCTCCAGGTCCGCCTGGCGGCTCTTCCACCACGCCTCCAGCTCCGGCTTGTAGGCGAAGACCTGGCCCTGTTTGCCGTGAGCCAGGCGATGCACCGGCAAGCCCTGCTCCTGCTCCCAGCGCTGCACGGTGCGCGGGCCCCGGCGCAGGTAGGCCGCGATCTCCTTCCACGAGTCCAGCCGCTGGCTGGACGGATACTCCGTCGGCGCGTCTCGACCTGGCCGGACCTCGCTCATAAGCGTGGACAACAGCCTCCCTCCTGGGATTCTACCCCGGCGGGGGCCGGTCAATGCTCTACTGCTCCACCACGCTGAACTCCGCCAGCAGGCCGTAGGCGTCCAGATCGTAGGCCGCGCCAGCCGGCTGGTGCTGGGGCGCGGAGCGGAAGCTCCAGGGCGAAACCAGCCCGCGATTGATCTTGCCGTGGTGCGGCCCCAGCGTGTTCTTCAGCGAGCCGATGACAACCACCTCGACCCGGTTCTTCCCGTCGATGACGTGGTCGGTGATGTCCGCCTCGTAAGGCTGCCAGCCAATGACGCCGGCGGACTTGCCGTTGACCAGGACCTCTGCCACGGTGCCGTTCCAGCGGTCCAGCGCCACCTTGATGCGCGAGGCGGAGCGGCGCAGATCATATTCGCGGGCGTACGCCACACGGTCCGCGTAGAAAGGCAGCCCCTGATCCTTCCACACCCCGACAGCCAGCGCCTGGGGCGGGACCAGCTTCCAGCCGCGCTCCCGGGCTGCTACTCCGAACTCCCCGATCACGTAGACCGGCTCGAGCTCGTGGTGCACCGACATGGGGCGAGCGCTGAGTGTAATGGCGTTGCGGCCCACTACCACCAGCCCGGCGATGTCATACACTCCGAAGCGCACGTCCAGCCACCACTCCCCGGCGAGGGGGCTCACCGGCTTGCCGTTGAGCGATACCTTCCAGAGCTCCGGCCGCTCGACCACGGCACGAAGCTGCGCGGTGCTCAGGCCCGGGTCTACATCGAAGAAGAAAGTGGCCTCGAAGCCGGAGTCCGGGGCGAAACGATTCCGGTCAAGAATGGTGGTCTTGTACTGTACGGCGGTGTTCCAGGGGTTGCCGTCGAAGCCGTGCAGCCGGAAGGCCTTCTCCGCCGCGGGGTAGTAGTAAGTGTCCCGGTCCAGCTCCCCGCCCACCCGCAGATCGCAGTAGTCCAGGGTGAGCACGTTGGGGCCTAGCCGCCGCACCGACAGCGGACCGCCGGGGGCGAGGGGCCGCGCCGGGCCGCCGCGCGCCGCCTCCCGCGGCGATGCCGACCCCGAGTCGGACGCCACCACCAGCAGGCTGCCCGCCGGCGGCAGCTCCAGCGAGAACTCCAGCCGCCCGCCGGCGCTCCTGGCGGGGTAGGCGCTGAGTGCGCCGCGGAACAGGTCCATCCGGTGCAAGGTCCGGCCCCGCAGCCGGACCACCGCGCGGGCGGGCTGCTCCAGGCTCGAATTCACGATGAAGAACAGCTCGCCGTCCTCGAGCTGCCGACGCTGATGAAAGAGTTTTCCGGAGGCTTCGACGAGTACCCCGTCGAGCAGCAGGCTCCTGGTCGCGGGGGCGGACAGGTCCGCGGCTTTCACCCAGCGGACGCCGGCGGCTGCTGCGGCCTGGCGAAAGGCGTCGCTCGTCGCGCCGTCGATCAGGGCCGGCGGCTCGACCAGCGAGAGGATCCTTCCGCCCGCTTTCAGATATGCGGTGAGCATCTTCGCCGTCGGGCTGTCCAGGTTCTCCGTGCCTGGAGGCAGCACGATCAGGTCGTAGACGCGCCGGCCCACCACGAGCTTCGCTCCCTGCGCCCGGCCGTGATCCTTCATGGTGTTCTCGCAGCCCAGGTCGTACTCGACGTGCAGCGCCTCAAGTTGATTGAGGAACTCCTGGAAGGCCTTGCCGATCTCCAGCATGCGCGGGTGGGCGGTTCCGCTGGAGGCGTACAGCCAGGCCGAGGAGGTCGGCTCCAGCACCAGGACGCGGTTCACCTGTTCGCCGGTGGCCAGGGCCAGCGACAGCCGGCCGAAGTAGTCCGCCAGCACGCGGTAGTGCGGCCACCAGGGCGTGTGGTAGGTGAAGGACTGCGGGTAATCGTGCTTGCGCGCGCCCACCAGCGTCTGGTGCGAGAGGTGCTGGTTCATCAGGTTGACGCCCAGCACGTACTCCCAGTCGCCCAGCCGCTTCATGTCCTCGAAGCGCAGCTCCCAACCGGCCCCGCCGTAGGTCTCGCTCAGCGTGCGCCGGCGGCCGAGCTGGTTGGCGATGCTGGAAAGCTCCTTCACCGCGCGCACGTTGCCGAACTGGGCGTTGACGCCCTCGGCGAACTGGTTGAACAGCATGTCGATGCCGGGCACGTGGTGCCAGGCGTACATGGCCATGTTGTCGGGACCGTGCGCCGGGCTGGGCCAGCCGTGCTCCCAATAGTGGCCCGTCCAGAGCAGGTTCTTGGCTTCGCTGTAGCGATACCACGGCTTGGCCCAGCGGTCGATGAACAGCTCCAGCAGCAGCCCGTAGTAGTTGTGCCGCACCTTGCGCCACTCGCCGCGCTCCTCAAACAGCGACGCAAGCTGTGGCTTCAAGGCGTAGCCCCAGCGCTTCTGGAATTGCTCGAACAGGTCCGGCGTCCACCTCATGCAGTCCTTGCGCGCCGGCGCGATGATGTTCGGCTCGTCGGTGAAGATGCCGGGGACAGCCTTGCCGAACTCCCCCCCCAGCGTGCGCTCGTAGCCGCGCATGGTCAACTCGATGAACTTCTCCGTCACTCCGGGGCGGATGAGATCCACGTAGGAGAACCCGCCGTGCCAGGCGCGCTTGTCGTAGTAGGCCAGCTCGAAGCAGTAGAAATCGCCGGCGCGGCCCGCCGCCGTCGCGGGCGTCTCGATCACCTGAAAGGCCTCGCCGGAGCGCTCGAGCAGGAACTTGCACTGGGCCGCCTGCTCCGCGGACAACTGGCGCGTCTTGCGCAGCAGCAGCCCCTGGCCTTCGTTGTATGATTCAGGCATCTCGGCGGGCACGTGCCCTCCGGCGAAGCCGCTGGGGTAAGAGTTCTCGTCGTACAGCCACACTTCCATACCCAGCTTCTTGGCCTGCTCGACGGTGTAACGGCACAGCTCGAACCAGCGGTCGGAAAGGTAGGGAGTGATCAGGCCTGGGCGCGGGTGGATGAAGACACCGCCTATGCCCTGCGCGTGGAAATCCGCCAGGTACTTGTCGATATCGGCCTCCGTGACCTCGCCGTTCCAGACGAAGAAGGGCAAGGTCCGATAGGAGGCGGGCGGATTCGGGAACAGATCCCGCAGACGCGCGAAAGAGTTGACCGGCGGGTCCGCGGCCAGCGCGGCCGCGGCGAGAAGCAGCATGCACGGTATTCGTGTCTTCATGGTCTGAGATTCCAGACTACTGCAAACGCACCTTCACCAGTCCGATGGCACAGGAGCTCTTGCCCGGCTTGGCCGCCAGCAGGGCCGGCCAGTCCGGCTCCTGCTCGAAGCCGGTGTAGTAGATGCTGTATTCGCCCCCGCCCTCGGCCACCAGCCCCAGCGGAGTGCGCACGTCCTTGGCCCACGTCTTCGGTTTCGGCTGAATGACCAGCGACTTGCCGGGGTTCCAGTGTATGCCGTCCGCCGAGAAGGCGTACCCGATGGCGTCCGCGACGTTGTTGTCGTAGACGCACAAGTAGCCGCCCTGGGGCAGCAACTCGACGATGGGGTTCTCGATGAACGTCTTCTCGATCTTGGATGGGTTCAGGCTCGACCTCCGCTTCCATGGCCCGCCGAGGGCCGGCGCCGACGCCATCCCGACCAGCCAGTAGGAAATGGGAACCGTCTCCGTCCTGGCGCTGCCGTAGAGCGCGTACCAGCGCTGCCCCACACGATAGGGGAAGAACGAATCGGTGCCTTGCAGCCCCTCCCAGGGGTCGGAGTCGGGCCCGGGGTGCATCATCACGCCGACATCCTTGTACGGCCCGCCGATGCCATCGCGTCCGGGCTTCTCCGACACCGAGCGCCAGATCTCGCCCTTGTGGTTCAGCATGAATTGCCCGCCGGTGCCCGGCGCCGAACGATAGGCCACATAGAACAGGTTCCAGCGGTTGGCGGCGTCATCGAAAACGGGCAGCGGAGACCACAGCGCGGCCCGCGGGTCCCGGCCCTCGAATTCGCCGCTGGATTCGAAGATGGTGGCGACGCGCGTCCAGCGCAGGCCGTCGCCGCTGCGCCAGTAGCCGAACTTCATCTTGACCCAGATGGGGTCAGCCGCCATCTCGGAGGTGAACAGGTGATAGCTCGAGCCGATCTTGACCACGCGGCCGCCCTCGAAACCGTACTTTATGCCGGCGGCGTCCGGATGCCTGACGGTGATGAGCGGGTGCTCGTGCTGCGTGACGAGGCGCAGGACCGGCTCCGGTGCGGCGGGAGGGCCTTCGCCCAACAGGCCCGCTGGGGCTAGAATCAGCCAAGTCAGCCAGGGTCTACAGGTTCGGCTCCGCATGTGCCTCCTTTGGTACTACAATACGGAATCGCATGACGCGAAGAAACCTGCTCCGTTCCGCGGCCGCCCTGGCGGCGCCGGCTGTGCGGGCCGAGGCGCGGCGGCGCAACATCGTCTTCATTCTCTCGGATGACCACCGCTGGGACTTCATCGGCGCGCTGGGCCACCCCTGGCTGAAGGGGCACACGCCGCACCTGGACCGGCTGCTGAAGGGCGGAGTGCGCTTCCGCAACGCGTTCGTCACCAGCTCGCTGTGCTCGCCGAGCCGGGCCTCGCTCCTCACCGGGCTGTACATGCACGCGCACGGGATCCGGGACAACTTCTCGGCCCTGGATCCGAAGTTGCCCACCTTCCCGCGGCTGTTGCAGGGCGCCGGTTACCGCACCGCCTACATCGGCAAATGGCACATGGGCGGCTCGAGCGACGCCCCGCAGCCGGGCTTCGACCACTGGCTGAGCTTCCGCGGTCAGGGCGAGTACAAGGACCCCGAGGTGAACCGCAACGGCCAGCGGATGCGCCTCCAGGGAGACATGTCCGACATCCTGACCGGCGAAGCGCGGCGCTTCATCCGCGAGAACGCCTCCCGGCCCTTCATGCTCTACCTGGGGCACAAGGCCGTCCACTATCCCTTTCAGGCGCCGCAGCGGCATGCGCGCCTGTTCGCGGGGTGGCCGGTTCCCTGGCCGGCCTCCTACGGCTACCGCTTCGAGCAGTACGAGCAGTGGCCGGAGTGGGTGCGCCGCCGCCGCTACACGCGCCACGGCGTGGACGGAGCCTTCGGCCAGCCGGGGCCTATCGACGAGTTCTACCGCGGCTACTGCCGCGCCCTGATCTCGGTGGACGACTCGATCGGCGAGGTGCTGGCGGCGCTCGAAGAGCAGCGGCTGCTCGAGGACACGCTGGTGGTCTACATGGGCGACAACGGCTACATATGGGGCGAGCACGGGCTGGTGGACAAGCGCGCCATGTACGAGTCCTCCATCCGCGTGCCGCTCATCGCCCACTGCCCGGCGATGTTCGCGGGCGGGCGCGAGGCCGAGGCCATGGCGCTCAATCTCGATCTGCCGTCTACCTTCGTGGAAGTCGCCGGCCTCCAGCCGCCGCCCTCCTGGCAGGGCCGCTCGCTCGTGCCGCTGCTGGCCGGGAAGACGCCGGGCGACTGGCGGCGCGACTTCGTCTACCACTACGAATGGGAGCAGGACTATCCTTACACCCC
>VFZS01000221.1 GCA_016871095.1 Acidobacteriota bacterium | reverse complement strand
ACACGTGGGGGGGGGCGGGTCTATATTCGGCGTGTCCGGGAGTCGAAAACGGAAATCCCGCTACACTTGACTCCAGTCTCGCTGGTATCAGTTGATTGAGGAAAGGGAGGATCGAAATGCTGAAACATTTGGCTTTTGTGCTGTTCCTCTGCCTTCCCGCTTATTCGCAGGTTGAGCAGGGCATCATTCTCGGAACAGTCTCTGATCCATCGGCGGCGCGGGTTGTCGGCGCCACCGTCACCTTCACCAACCTCGCCACCAACGTGACTCAGGTCACCCGCACCGCCGGGGATGGAAGCTTCCGCTCCATTCCGCTTCGCGCCGGCCGCTACAGCGTGAGCGTCGAATCGCCGGGCTTCAAGAGGCTGGTGCGCACCGCTATTACGCTGGAGATCCAGGCCGAGGTCCAACTGGATCTCACCCTCGGACTGGGGGCTGCCGCCGAGCAGATCACCATCACCGCCGACGCCGCCCTGCTGCAGACCACCGAACCCTCCCGCGGGCAGGTGATCGACAACAAGAAGATCGTCGATCTCCCGCTGAACGGCCGCGACTACCTGCAACTGGCCCTCCTCACCGCGGGAACGAATGTACCGCCCCCCGGGGCCCGCTTCGCCGGCTTCAGCGCCGCCGGCTTCCGGGTAAGCCACAACAACTATCTGCTGGACGGCATGGACAACAACTCCAACCAGCACGCCGCTCAGGGCCGGACCCCCCAGGTGATTTCGCCCTCCATCGACGCGGTGCAGGAGTTCAAGGTTCAGACCACCAACTACTCCGCTGAATTCGGCCGCAACATCGGCGGCGTGGTGAACGTGGTCATCAGGTCGGGCAGCAACGAGTTCCACGGCGGGGCCTTCGAGTTCCTCCGCAACGAGTCGTTCAACGCCCGCAATTTCTTCCAGGCGCCCAACACCAGGATCGCCATCTTCCGCCGGAATCAGTTCGGCGGGTTGCTGGGCGGACCCATCGTGAAGAACAAGACCTTCTTCTTCGTCAACTACGAAGGCACGAAGGAATACACGGCCGACACGGCGCAGCCCACGGTGGCCACCGCCGCCGAGCGGCGGGGCGACTTCTCCAACTCCTTTTTCAACAACCGTCCCACGCAGATCTTCGATCCGGCCACCTATAACCCCCAGACCCGCGCGCGCCAGCCCTTCCCCAACAACGTCATTCCGGCCAACCGCATCGATCCGGTGGCGGCCAAGGTCGCGGCCTTCTCCCCCGACCCTAACCGCGACACCATCATCAACAATTACTTCTCCAACCCGCGCTCGGACGCCAACACCCACAAAGGCGATCTCCGCATCGACCACACCTTCGGTCCCAGCGACATGATCTACGGGCGCTTCAGCTACCAGAACTACTTCCTGCAGCCGGAAGGCAACCTGCCCGCACCCGCCTTCGGAGGCGGCGACCCCGCGTTCAACGAGAACCGGCCGCAATCCTTCGTCATCAGCCACGGACACATCTTCACACCCAACCTGTTCAACACCCTCAAGGTCGGCTGGAACCGCCTGCTCACCAATCGCGGCTCACCGCTCGATCGCAATTACAATCGGGAGATCGGTTTGCAGGGCGCCAACAACGAGTTGAAGGGCTTCGCTCTGTTCAGCATCAACGGATTCGCCTCGCTCGGACCGCCCGCCAACAACCCCCAGTTCTCCGACTCGCAGACCCGCCAGCTCTCCGACGACGTCGCCTGGACGCGCGGCCGGCATACGGTCAAGTTCGGCGCCAACCTGATGTTCGTCCAGTCGCCTCACCGCCAGGCGTTCCAATCCAACGGCGTCTTCACTTTCAACGGCAATTTCACCCGCCAGAGTTCCAACAACACGTTCGGCAACTCTTATGCCGACTTCCTGCTCGGGATTCCGTTCAATTCCCAACTCTCCACCATTGCCCAGGGCAACCAGCGCCGCCGGCTGCACGCCTTCTATGTTCAGGACGATTTCAAGTGGAACAACCGCTTCACGCTGAACCTTGGACTGCGCTACGAATACATCGGCCCCTGGTTCGAGAAATACAACCGCTACTCGAACTTCGACATCGACGCCAGCCGCGGCGATCCCAAGCTCCGTCTGGCCACCAGCGGCGGCATCGCCGAGCGCTCCACGGTTCGCCCCGACTACAACAACTTCGCCCCGCGCGCCGGCTTCGCCCTGCGCCTGGATAACCGGACCGTGGTGCGCAGCGGCTACGGGATCTACTACGGCGGCGTGGATCACATCGGCGACCGCTTCCTGCATTGCAGCGCGCCGTTCTTCTTCCAGCGGGGCTTCAACACCGACTCCATCACTCCGGTTATCGTTCTGCGCACCGGCTTCCCGCCCGGAGCGACCTCCTCGAACGTCACCAACCTGCAAACCATCTCGCAGGACAGGACCAACCGCTCGCCGTATTCCCAGCAGTGGAACTTCACGGTGCAGCGCGAAATCGCGGCTGACATCGCCCTGGAACTCGGCTACGCCGGGACGAAAGGCAACCGCCTGCTCCAGCGCTACGACTCCAACGCGCCGGACCCGGGTCCCGGCAACATCAATGCGCGGCGTCCCATCACGCGGGTCGAAGTGCCCGGACTCGACTATGTCGTGACGCCGCTGGCCGACACATTCCGGCGCGAGTTCAGCGCCAATTCCAACTACCATGCCATGCAGGTGAAGGTGGAGAAGCGCATGTCGCGCGGGCTGAGCCTGCTGGCGTCGTACCTGTTTTCGAAGGCCATCAGCGACGCCCGCGGCGGAGCCGACGCCGGCGGCACGGCGCCCAACGCCGTGCAGGACAAAAACAACTTCAAGGCGGAGAGATCGCTGGCGGACGAGCACTTCCCCCACCGCTTCGTGATGAGTTCAAACTACGATCTGCCCTGGGGGCGCGGCCGCGCTCTGCTGGGCAGCATGCCGAAGTGGGCGGACCTGCTGATCGGCAATTGGGCCGCCGGCGGCATTCTGACCTTCAACTCCGGACGCCGGGTGAACATCGGCGTTCAGGCCGACCCGCCGAACGTCGGTGGCGGCGCCTCGCCCCGCCCCAACGTCGTCTTTGGCCAGAACCCGATTCTGCCCTCCGAACAGCGCTCACTGGCGCGCTGGTTCAATACCGACGCCTTCGTCCGCCAGCCGGCCTTCACCTTCGGAGACGCCGGCCGCAACCTGGCGCAGGCGCCCGGCCTGCGCAACCTCGACCTGGCCATCTACAAGGCGTTCGCGCTGGATGAGCAGCGCTTCTTCCAGCTTCGGGGAGAGTTCTTCAACGCATCGAACACGCCGTTTTTCGGCGCTCCGGGGAGCTCGCTCGGCCTGGCCCAGTTCGGCGTCATCAATGGCGCCTCCGACGGCCGCATCATCCAGTTCGGCCTGAAGTTTAACTTCTAACGGCGAAGCCGCCCCGCGTGGAAGCTCATTCTTCCACCCGGGGCGGTACCCGCAGGAGGCCGTCCGATCCTCTGTGCCCGCCAACGGTTCGGCCCGCCTGAACAGAGCATATTCTCATCGAAGAATGAGCCTGGAGAGAAGATTGAATTCTCATACGAGATGAGCCTGAAGGCGGGAGCAACGCGATCCGCCTCGAAAAGGATGCGCGCGTGGGGCAGGTGGGTGCGCACCGCCTTGGCATAGGCCGCCCACATGTCCAGGCAGACGGCTTGCACCGTACGGCAGCGCCTCGCGCCCAGACTGGTGAAGAACCTGGCGAGGGTCTGTTCGGTCCGATCCCGGCCTACCCACAGCAGTGCGCGCCGCTCCAGGTCATAGACCACCGTCAGGTACTGATGGCCCCGCCTCCCGGGGTCGGATGCTGAAGCGCGCGCCATTGGTGGGGTGGTACGGGGGACTAGGGCTGCTTCGGGACGGGGCTGACGGTGACGGTCGAGGTGGTGGCTGGATCGACCTTGCAGCCACGGTCCGCGGCCCGGTAGAGGTAGTCTCGGACGCGGAGGTACCACTCGGCGCCCTGGCTGGAGGGAAAGGCGGGGGCCTGGCACCAGGCGGCGGCCTGGGCCTGCGGGGCGATGGCAGCCAGGAGGGCCGCCGAGAGCACATCCCTGCCGCACCTGGCTTCCAGCATGCGCGCCAGCGCGGCGTCCTGGCGCGCATTGCGCCGGATCAGGCCGCGGATGGTGAGCGGTCCCTCAGGCTCCTTCTTGCCGCCGCCGCACAGGTATAGCCGCAGCGTTTCGCGTGCGGTGGACTCGGCGGAGGCGGTCACGGGCGCCAGCGGGGCGCCGGGTTCCGTCAAGCCCGGCGAGACCGGGTCGGTCACCCGGATCTCCATCGGGCAGATGATCCACTCATCACCCACGTTGAGCTGCACTTCCAAGCGCACCCGGCTAACGGGCGTGGAGGCGGGCACCCACAGGTCCAACAGATAGACCACCGCGGTCTGGCCGGGCTGAAGCGGGCCGGGGTCCGCGACCATGTCTTCGGAGGACAGCCCGAGCGGCGTCAGGCGGTCCGGCCACCACGCCGCGCCGCGCTGCCCCCAGGCTACCTTGTACACGGCGGGCTTGAGCGCGTTCTCGGGGTTCTGGCCCAGGAACAGATAGAAGGGCGTGTCCTTGGGCACCGTCACCGCTATAAAGAACGAAGCGTGGGCGTTGCGGACCACCGCGGGCGAGAGTATCTCCCGCGGCCGGGGCGACTTGTCCACCGCCAGGATCTCCCCTTTCGGGTCCAGCCGCTGGAACTCGGAGTAGACCTGCACCGTCTGCGCCGCCAGGGAAGCCGCCGCCAGCGCGGACAGGCAAAGCCGCACAGGTCCCATGGGGAACATTCTAGCCCTTCGCGGCCCATCCCGCAGGGGGGCGGAAGACGCGATGGGATTCATCCACGTCGTTGCCGCGGGTCCAGATGAGGGGCAGGTCCCAGCCTCCATAGCCCTTGCGCTCGGCCAGCCGAAGATGCTGGATGCGGCCGAGGTCCAGGCCCATCATCGCCGCGCCCACGGCGTCCACCGCCACGGCGTTGGCGCCGGCGATGATCACGTTGAAGCGCACGCTGCGGGCCCCGGGGGCGTGCGGGCCGTCTCCTTCGAGGCCCCACATGCCACCCAGGATGGCGTACTCGGCGGGGTGGTAGCTGAACAGGTCCACGGCGACCTCGTCCAGCGTCCCCAGCTTGTGCAGACCCTCCTTGGGGAAACCATACTTCGAGCCTGGACCGATGCCGAGGTAGTTCGTGATCGACAGCGCGGCGCCGGTACGGGAGTGTGTCTGGAGCGGCGCGACGCTGATCAGCCGGTCGCACTGCTGGATGGTCTTGGGGATGTGGTATGTGCCGCCGGGGTTGTTCTTGGCCAGGCCGCCTTCCGGCACCGGCAGTTCGACGGTTTCGTCGAAGTTCAGGTCCACCAGCTCGAAGCGGATGCCAGGGTAGCGAACGGAAAAATCTTCGACCATCTTGCGGTAGCTCCAGCCGCCGTAAGCGCCGCCCCAGTCTGTGCTCCAGCCGTCCACCAGAGACTTGGATTTCTCCTTGGGGAGCCACTGGCCGGAGCCTTCGGCGATGGTGAAGCGCCGCCCGCACTTGTTCTGAAGGAGGAAGGCGATGAGGGTGCGGACAATGCGCGGGTCGGTAACAGAGCCGTGGATGTACGGGTGATGCGCGCCGCCGTCGCGGGTCTCGGGGCCCAGCCCGTGGCAGGTCTCGATGTTGGGCTTGATCACCACCCAATCGTCCGGGGCCACCAGGGACGGCAGGCCGCCCTGGCGCGGGCTGCCGATCTCAAGGGCCTTGCGCACCATGGCTTCGAGCTGGGCATCGGTCAGCTCCTTGTCCGTGGGCTGGAGATCGGCGAGACCCGGGATCTGGGTTCCGTCGTGGTCTTCCGAGCCAGTGAAGTCGCTGCGCACTATGCCCACGCGGGGACTCTCGTCCGCGGTGGCGCCGGCGGTTACCGCCTCCTCCTTCTGGGTCGGCTTCTGCTGGGCGGCGGCGAGAGAGGCCGCCAGGCCCAGGCTCAGGAATCGTCTTCGTTGCATGCAATCACCTCAGGTTCAAAGAAACTTAGCGCGTTGTCGCCCTGGCGGAGGATGCGCACGCGGCGCAGGCCGCCGTAGTGTTCGTCCAGCGGGGCGCGCGCGGGATGCTGCGCCACCGCCAGGGAGGGGGGCGCGGCGCCGAGCAGGCGCAAGGCCGCGCGGCACTCGCGCTCCCGCTCGTAGGGCGGGTCAAGGAACACGATGTCCGCAGCCAGGCGGGGCAGCCGCACCAAGGCTTCTCCGTGAATGACCTCGGCCTGCCCGGCGATGCCCAGCGCCGCCAGGTTCTCGCGGATCAGCTCGACCGCGCGCCGGTGCTTCTCGATGAAGATGGCGCGCGCGGCGCCGCGGCTGAGGGCCTCCAGGCCCACGGCGCCCGTGCCGGCATATGCGTCAAGAAACACCACGCCGCGGACGCGGTCCGCCAGGATGGCGAAGAGCGTCTCCCGCAGGCGATCGGGCGTGGGGCGCATGCGAAGGCCGGGAAGGCTCTTCAGACGGCGGCTGCGGAACTCCCCACCAATGACGCGCATCAGCCCGCCTCGATCAGCCCATAGCGCTCGCGCCAGCGGCGGCGCAGGTAGCCGGTCACCCGGTTCAGCTCCTCGCGGCTGGGCGGGTGGGCCAGGAACTGATGGGCCTCCTGCCGTGCCTGCTCCAGCAACTCGGAGTCGCGGACAATGTTGGCGATGCGCAGCGCGGGGATGCCGGATTGCCGCGTGCCGAAGAACTCGCCGGGGCCGCGCAGCTTGAGGTCCACTTCGGCGATGTAGAAACCGTCGGTGGACTCGGTCATGGTGCGTATGCGCTCCTGGGCCTCCGGGTTCAGTTTGGTGGTCACCAGGATGCAGTAGCTCTGATCGGCGCCGCGCCCAACGCGCCCGCGAAGCTGGTGAAGCTGCGCCAGGCCGAAGCGCTCGGCCTGCTCGATGACCATGACCGTGGCGTTGGGTACGTCGATGCCCACCTCGATGACGCTGGTCGATACCAGGATCCTGATCTCGCCGCGCTTGAAGCGCTCCATGCCGGATTCCTTCTCCTCGGTGGGGAGGCGGCCGTGGAGCAGTCCCACGGAGAGTTGCGGGAAGACCTCTTCGTCCAGGTGGCGGTGTATCTTCTGGGCCGCCTTGATGGCCTGGGTCTCGGATTCCTCGATGGCGGGGTAGACCACGTAGGCCTGGCGGCCGGCGTCCACCTGCTTCTTGAGGAAGCTCCACACCTGTTCGAGGCGGTCCTCGAAGACGTGCCGGGTGACGATAGGCTTCCTGCCGGGGGGCAGCTCGTCGATGATCGAGACGTCCAGGTCGCCGTAGAGCGTGAGGGCCAGCGTGCGGGGGATGGGCGTGGCGGTCATCACCAGCACGTCGGGCGAGCGTCCCTTGGCGATGAAGTTCAGGCGCTGGAGCACCCCGAAGCGGTGCTGCTCATCGACGATGGCCAGACCGAGCTGGTGGAAGCGGACATCCTCCTCGAGGAGGGCGTGCGTGCCCACTGCGATGTGGATCAGCCCTTCCTCGAGGGCCCGCTTGAACTGGGTCTTCTGCCGGGGGCGCAGCGAGCCGGTCAGCAGGGCCAGCTCGTAGCCCAGCGGCACGAAGATGTTCTTCAGATAGAGGAAGTGCTGGGCGGCGAGGATCTCGGTGGGCGCCAGCACCGCCACCTGGAAGCCGTTCTCGACGGCGATGACCGCGGCTTCAGCCGCCACCAGCGTCTTGCCGCTGCCCACGTCCCCCTGGAGCAGGCGGTGCATGGGTGCGGGACTCTCCATGTCGCGCGCGATCTCCGCGAGTACGCGCTTCTGCGCGGCGGTGGGCTTGAAAGGCAGCATCTGCCTGACGCGCTGGCGGACTTGGTCGTTCAGCTCGAAGGCGATGCCGGGGCGCAAGCGGGCCTGCTCGCGCTTCAGCGCCAGGCCCAGCTCCAGCCAGAAGAACTCCTCGAAGATCAGGCGCGTCTGGGATGGGGAGCGGAAGGCGTTAAGCAGGCGGAGGTCTTCCTCCGCGGAGGGAAAGTGCAGGGCGCGGAGGGCGCTGGTGCGGTCCGGCAGGTTCAGGCGCTGGCGCAGCGTGGCGGGCAGCGGGTCGTAGAGCGGCGGCAGGGTTTCGAGCAGGTGGTGGATGAGGTTTCGGAAAACGCGCGTCGAGATCTTACCCGCGGCTTCGTAGACGGGCACCACGCGGCCCACGTGCAGGGCGGCTTCGCCTTCCTCGGCCTCGGTTAGGATTTCATACTCGGGGTGGGTAAGTGTGAGCCCGCCGGCGTAGGAGTCCCACTCGACCTTGCCAAAGAGGGCGATGCGCTGGCCCGGCATGATGATGTCGGCCAGGTAGCCGGCGTGGAACCAACGGGCGGTCAGGCGCACGCCGGAGCCGTCGGCG
>VFZS01000220.1 GCA_016871095.1 Acidobacteriota bacterium | reverse complement strand
ACTTGCGGGCGGCCGAAGGCGGAACCGTCCTTCCGCACGGTGAGAATGATGCCCTCGTTGTCGTTCTCGTGGCAGGTGCCGATCACGCAGCGGTCCGAGTAGTCGCGCGGATGAAAGACGTTGTAGATGAGAAACCAGTGCGTCTCGGTCTCCATGGCGGCGTAATAGACGTAGGCCTGGGAGCTGCCTTCCTCGAGCGTTTCCCAGTTATTGTCGCCGTGCCAGTCGCCGTCGAAGTCGAAGCGGGCAGGCATGTCGGACTTGGGCTGGAACCAGGTCTCCTGGGCCAGGAAGGGCGCGTAGCGCTCGGCCAGGGAGCGGTACGGCTCCTGGCTACGGTCCTGCGCGGGGCAAGAGATCTTCTCCGGCTTGCGGGTGGAGGGGGCCTCGGCGGCGACCTCGACGTCGAACTCGGCGCGCTGGCCCTCTAGCTCGGCTTCGAGGCGATACTTGCCCGGTTTCTCGGGCGCGGTGTAGAGCACGCAGTCCTTGATGACGTACTCGCTGCTGGCCTCGCGGAAAATGTTCCAGGCCGTCGAGGCGCTCTCTTCAAGAAAACCCTCTTCCTCGCGGCCCTGGAAAGCGAAGGGTTTTGACAGCCAGCCGGTGTCCTTCTGCTGGAGGCGTACGGCGGCCCCGGTGCGGCGCAGGCGCACCTTCTTCTCGCCATCCAGGCCGTAAGCGAGGACCTGGATGACCAGCGTCTCGAAGGGACGCACGCTGGCCTCCGCCGGGTGCGACTTCACAGCGATCTCCGTGACCGCGGTCTTCTTGCCGAGCTGGCCCATTCTCTCGCGGATCTGCTCGAGTTGAGGCCACAGCGGCAGCGAGAACAGCGCCGCCACAGCCCAGGCTCTCCCGAAAGCCAGGTGCATTGTGTGCCTATGCCCCTGCTATGAAGATAAGGCAAACGGGTAAGCTGAAGCATGCCCCACGTAGCGCAAGCTTCAGCTTGCGTCCTACGGCAGCAAGGCGTTGAAGAACAGCTTGAAGGTGGCGTGGGTCTGGGCGCGGTGCTGCGGACGGAAGCCGTAGAGGATCACGCGCCCGTTTCCATGCCTGGCCGCCACCACCGCCGCTTTCCTGGCCAGCGTCTGCTCCCCGATGAGCCAGCCGCTCTCGAGCAGGTCGCGGTCGGCGTAGCGGACCACCACCTCATAGCGGTCGTTGCGCGCGCCGGGGACCACCTCGAAAGCCATGCTGCCGCCCAGGTGCAGCGCCAGGCCCTCGGAGGGCATGCCGTAGCCCAGCGGGTGAGCGTTGTCGAAGTGGACGCGCAGCGTGGAGCCCGGGCACCAGAATTCCTTCGGGTTCCGGCTGGCGGTTACGTTGCGCAGGCTCAGCTCGAGTTTCTCGATGGCGAAGTTGCCCGCGCCGCCCAGCGTCACCAGCGTGCCGCCCTTCTCGACGAAGCTCTTCAGCGCCTTGACGCCGTCCTCGCCGATGCCGCTGCGGTATTCGGGAGGATACTCCTCCTCGGGGCGGCCGGGCGGTCCCCTCCGTTCACCCGGACGGTCGCGCTCGCCGGTGATCCGGGCGGTGGAGTCCTCGGGCAGAATGATGACGTCGTACCTCTCGTGGAGGCCGCCTTTCTTGATCTCGGCGTCCATCAGCGAGGTGTAGGGGAAGCGGAACTGCTCGAGCACCAGGCGGGTCCAGCCTTCGTCCATGTTGCCGCCCCAGTAGCGCTGGTACATGCCGATGCGCAGCCGCTTCACCTCGCGGGCGCCCTGCTGGAGGTCCTCCTTCAGGGCGGTGAAATCCACGCCGGTCTCCTTGGCGACTGCGGCGAGGATCGCCTCGGGGCCCGCGGCGACCAGGAAGTCGCCGGGGCGCAGACCCTGCGTGGCCCGGTCCACGCGCCGCACCGCCACGCCCTTGTCGAGCAGCAGATTCACGGCGGCGAAGCTGTCGTTGAGCCGCCCGTCCAGCAGGTACGCGGCCGCGGGCGGGGCCACCTTCCCGGCGGCCGGCGCCGGCGCGGCGAGTTTGCGCAGCTCGCCCGTGACGGCTTCATCGAGCGGGTCCACGCGCACACCCATGAACTCGAACATGGTGTCGGTGGCCATGTCGTAGGGCCGCATGGGCGTGCCGTCTCTGGCCCGGGTCCACTCATTGTCGGGATAGAGAGTGCGGCCCAGCAGGTAGCGGATCACGCCCATCTTGGGCTGCGCCAGTGAGACCACGTAGGAGCCCGCCGGGTAACGCATGCCGCCCGGCGTGGTGAAGCCCTTGGGGACCTGATGGATTTCGATGCCCTGGGCGAGCAGCTTGTTGACCATCTTCACGGCGGTCAACGGATCGTGCTGCGCGGCAGGGATGACGTAGGCGGCGGGCTTGCCCTGAGCGCCGCGCTCGGTCTGCCGCCGGGCCTTCTGGTAAGCGTTCCACAAGACAGTCTCGCGGTTGCGCGCCGCCAGATCGAGCGCCGCCCAGGCGGAGACCTTCTGCCGCTCGACGATGTCGCGCAGCCGCCACCAGCCGCCCGGCCAGGGATTGGGAAAGGTGGTCTGGGCCTCGTAGTCCGGCAGGCCGCGGGTCTGTCCCTGGAGCTGATGGGGATGAATGTAGATGGGTGTGGCCAGCCTGGCGCTGGCGGATTCGGTGAGCATCCCGGCGATGTTGTGGAAGGGCGTGATCCAGTGGAATCCGAAATGACCCCAGCCGGAGAACTGCGCCATGTTGAGGATGCCCGACAGGCCGGCCTCTTCCTCCTTGTAGGCGATGTGCGCACCGTACCAGCTCATCTCGCGCCAGACCAGTGGATCACCGAGCGGGCGAATCGGCTCGGCGTAAGGCGGGACGTAAAGCCGGGCGCCGTAACTGCCCATGTGGTGATGGTCGATGTAGGCCTGGGGGACCCAGTCGCGGAACATGATCTTAGCCAGGTACTGGGATTCGACCAGGTTGGTCTGAAAAGCGTCGCGGTTGTTGTCGTGCCCGGCGTACTGGTGGTACAGCCAGGGGAGGTTGCCGCCTTCGTACTCGGCGCCCAGCGTCTTCTGGTACCAGTCGGCGACCATGATGGCGCCGTCGGGGTTGAAGGAAGGCACTAGGAAGGAGACGACATTGTCGAGAATGCGCTGTGCTTCCTCGTCGCGCCGCGAGAGCAGATCGTAGGCCAGCTCCGGCGCCATCTGGATGCCCCCGATCTCGGTGGCGTGCAGACTCATGGTTTGGCAGACGACCGCCCTGCCCTCGTGGATCAGGCTCCTGACTTCCTGCCCGGACAGGCCGCGCGGATCGCTGATCCTGGCGTTCACCTCGCGCAGCCGCTCCAGCCGGGCCATGTTCTCCGGCGAGGAGACGATCACCAGCAGGAAGGGGTGGCCCATCGTGGACGGTCCCATGTTGACCACCTTGAGCTTGCCGCCGCCCTCCTTTTCGAGAAGCTGGAAGTACTCGACGATCTTGTCCCAGCGGGCGATCTTGCGGTCGCTGCCGAGCTGGAATCCGAAGAATTTCTCCGGAGCGGTGATCTGCCCGCGGGCGCCGGGAATGGTCAGCGCCGCGCCCAGCAGGGCCAGCGCCGGGACGAATCTGCGTAGTGCTCGCATGGGAAACCTCCGTGGTGGTGGCTGCCGAAATCGAACCGGGGGCTGATTGTAGCACAACGCGGCTCCGCGCTCCGGGCAGGTCTGAGGGCCTGGGATCGTGGGACACTTGGTTTCAGGCATTGACATGCGGATCTCAAGAACTGCGATGTTGCTGGCGGTGGCGGCGCTGGGGTGGAGCAGCCAGATCGAGCGGCGCGGGGAGGCAGCCTGGCCAACCACGAATCACTTCCGTGCGCGACACGTCGCGACGGCGCCGGCTGGGGTTCCGCTGGCCGCCGACCTGACGCTGCCCGGCGGCTTCAACCCGGATTCCGTCCGGGTCGTCGCCGAAGGGGCCTCGCGTGCGCTGGCGAGCAAGACCGAGTGGCGGAATCCGTCCGCACGCGTCAGCTTCATCTCGAGCGGAGCGCCGGCGTACTGGATCTACTTCGATGAGGGCTCCCGCGGGGAGACCGAGCGCATTGCTCCGCCGGCGATGATCGGGACGGGGGACCGCATCACCTACGGGCGCGCGGGCGTGCGAGGGCGCGTGGCCGTCGGGTTGCACCCGCGGCCGGCGGCGCTGGACGCCGACGGGGACGGCGATCTCGACCTGGTGATGGCCTGCCCGGACCGCCCCTACAACGGGACCTACCTCTTCATCAACCTCGGCACGAACCGCGAGCCGCTGTATGACCGGGCCGTGTGGCTGGGGCCGGGCCTCAGGGAATTGACCGCGGCGGATTTCAACGGAGACGGGCAAGCAGACCTGGTGACCCAGGGCGGCTACTACTCTGACTTCGCGCGTCACCGCCTGTCGCGCTTCGTCAAGGTCGAAGTGCGACCCGACTACTGGATCGGCCGTGACGAGATGTGGCAGCCCTTCGACTGGGACGGCGACGGGAGGATCGACTTGCTCATCGGCGTCAGCGACTGGCGGGAGTACGGCTGGGATGACGCCTTCAACGAGAAGGGCGAATGGACGCGCGGCCGGGTGCACGGCTACGTCTACGTGCATCGCAACCGGGGCACGAATGCGCAACCCGAATACGAGCCTCCGGTGCTGCTCGAAGCCGGCGGACGGCCCCTCGACCTCTACGGAAGCCCGGCGCCCAACCCGGTGGACTGGCTCGGTCGCGGCGTCTTCGACCTCATCGGCGGGAGCTTCGTGGACACGGTCACTTTGTTCCGCAACACCGGCACGCGCACCGCGCCACGACTCGCCGCCGGAGACCTGGTGCAGGCCGGGGGCCGCACTCTGCGCATGGATCTGTGCATGATTCAGCCCCGCGTGGTGTCGTGGCACGCGGACGGGCGGCCGTCGCTGCTGATAGCCGAGGAGGACGGCACGGTGGCTCTGCTCGAGAACACCGCGCCGCGCGGGACGGAGCCTAAGCTCGCCGCGC
The DNA here is from genome assembly GCA_016871095.1 of Acidobacteriota bacterium. GTDB lineage: Bacteria > Acidobacteriota > Terriglobia > Bryobacterales > Bryobacteraceae > VFZS01. The sequence continues at coordinate 3,431 of VFZS01000220.1, read as the reverse complement.
CACGCTACCTGGAGCAGGTGGATCCATACCTCAAGAGCGGCGCGCTCTCCCGGCCGGTGGCGGTGGACTGGGATGGCGACGGAAAGCTCGACCTCATCGCGGGCAACTCCGCGGGCTACCTTCAGTTCTTCAAGAACACGGGCACGCCGGAGAATCCCGTTTTCGAGGACCGCGGCTACTTGAAGGCCGGCGGAGAGGTGATCCGCCGGGTGGCCGGTCCCAACGGTTCGGTGCAGGGACCGGCGGAGGAGAAGTGGGGCTACAGCAATCCGTCCGTGGCGGACTGGGACCTGGACGGCAAGCTGGACATCCTGGTGAACGACATCTGGGGCGCGGTGGTGTGGCACCGGAACACGGGAACGCGGACAGTGCCCGCGCTCGCGCCCGCCCAGCCGATCGAAGTCGAGTGGCGGGGAAGGCCGCCTAAACCGGACTGGGTCTGGTGGGAGCCCGTCGGCAAACAACTGGTCACGCAGTGGCGCACCACGCCGAAGGTGGTGGACTGGGATCGCGACGGCCTGCCCGACCTGGTGATGCTGAACCACCAGGGGTATCTCTCGCTATACCGGCGCGCGCGCGTGAGCGGCGCGCTGCGGCTGCTCCCGCCGGAGCGGATCTTCGTCACTCCGGCGGGCCGCTTTCTGAATCTCGCCGCCGGGCGCGCCGGCGCGAGCGGACGCCGCAAGATCGAATTCGCCGACATGGACCGGGACGGCGACCTGGACCTGATCACCGACTCCGACGAGGGGCCGGTCTGGTACGAGAACCAGGGCACGCAGGAGAAGCCGGTGATGCAGTTACGCGGAACTCTCGTGCGGGCCAGGCTGGCCGGCCACAATCCCACGCCCAACGTGGTGGACTGGAACGCGGATGGAAAGCTCGACCTGATCATCGGGGCCGAGGACGGCTTTTTCTACTACTTCGACGGCCGGTATCTCGAGACAGGGCGGGCGCGCGGGCCCGGGCCAGACCCGGGAATGCAGTGATACGATAGGCTCACCGCGCCGTGCGCCACTTCACCAGGATCATCGCCACGCTAGGCCCAGCCAGCGCACCGCTGGTGGGCAGCCTCATCCGCGCCGGGGTGGACCTGTTTCGCATCAACTTCTCGCACGGCGACGAGCGGCAGCGCGAGGTTTACTTCAACGACATTCGATCGGCCGAAAAAGAAGCCGGACGCCCGGTGGCGGTCTGCGCGGATCTGTGCGGCCCCAAGATCCGCGTGGGGCTGATCGAGGGCGGCTCGGTGGAGCTGGAAGCCGGACAGGAGATCGTCATTCAGAGGCGCCCGGTGGCGGGTAACGCACAGCGTCTCTCGACCACCCTCCCTGAACTGGTGGACGTGGCGCAGCCCGGCCAGCACATCCTGCTGAGCGACGGGCGCCTGGTCTTTGAAGTGGCGCGCACCGCGCCGCCGGAGGAGTTCACCTGCCGGGTCGTGGTGGGCGGGACGCTGGCGAGCGGGAAGGGAGTCAACCTGCCGCGGAGCAGCCTGGCCATTTCCTCGCTGACGGAAAAGGACCGGGGGGACATCCGCTGGATCGCGCGGCGGGATTTCGACTACGTGGCGCTGTCCTTCGTCCGCACGGCCGCCGACGTGGCGGAGCTGCGCGCACTGTTGGACGCGCACGGTTGCGGTGCGCATATCATCAGCAAGATCGAGAAACCCCAGGCGCTCGACGACCTGGACGCCATCATCGACGCCTCCGACGCGGTGATGGTGGCGCGGGGAGATCTGGGGGTGGAGCTGGACTACGCCAGGGTGCCGGTGGTGCAGAAGTCGATCGCGCGGACGTGCGAGCTGGAGGGCAAGTCCTGCATCATCGCCACCGAGATGCTGGAGAGCATGATCCACGGCCGGCGCCCGACGCGCGCCGAGGTCTCCGACGTGGCCAACGCGGTCTTCGATCACGCCGACGCGGTGATGCTCTCGGGGGAGTCCGCCGTGGGGCGGCATCCGGTGGAAGCGGTGACCGCCATGCGGCGCATCGTCGAAGCCTCCGAGCAGTTTCTCCAGACGCACGGACGCGCGGTCGAGCCGGCGCTGGCGGAACCCGAGCCGACCGCCGCCTTGGCCGCCGCGATCCGGCGCATCCAGGAGATGCAGGATATCAAGGCGGTCATCGTGTTCACGGCTTCCGGTTTCGGGGCACGCATCCTGTCCAAGAGCCGCTTCGCCTCGCCGGTGCTGGCGCTCTCGCACGCCCCGCGGACGGTGCGCCGCTGTTGCCTGTACTACGGGGTCTCCTCGCTGGAGGTCCCCAAGCCGGAAAACCTCAGCCAGCTCATCGAGTTGTGCCTGGCCAAGTGCAAGGAGGCGGGGCTGGCCGCCGCCGGGGACCGGGTGATCGTGGTGGCGGCCCATCCGATCGGGGTTCCCGGCAGCACCAAGGTGCTGGTGCTGGAAACCGTGCGGTAACGGCGGGTCGGCGGGCCTCCGAGTCCACCGCCTCAACCCCAGGGAGGCTCACAGCGCCTGGCGGAGAGCGGCGAAGAACGCGTCGATGTCGGCGGGCCGCACGTGGATGTGGGTGGCGATGCGGAAGCGCTCGCCGCCGCCCAGCACCCACAGGCGCCTCTCGCGGCACAGCTTGAGCACGGGCTTCACGTCGCCGCCGGGAACACGGATGCTGACCAGGCCGCCGAACATGCGGTCGTCATCCGGAGTGAGCAGTTCAAGCCGGGGGATGGCGCGCGCCTGGTCGAACACCCGGCGCGCGAGCTGGTGGATGCGCGCGTAGACCCGTTCCGGCCCGAGCGCCTTCAGGAAGCGCACCCCGGCCAGCAGGCCTTCGATGATGGCCCGGCTGTTGGTGCCCACCATCATGAAGCGCGCGGCCTTGAGCTTGCGATCGTCCCAGCCGCCGGTGGCCACGTTCACCCACAGGCGGTCCAGCAGCTCCTGGCGTCCCCACAACAGGCCGCAGCCGGCGGGCGCGAACAGCCACTTGTGGGGGCTTCCGGCGAAGAAGTCGCAACCCAATTCGGAGATCTTCAGCGGGACCTGGCCGTTCATGTGAGCCCCGTCCACCAGCGTGAGCACGCCACGGGCGCGGGCGCGGGCGCAGATCTCGCGGATGGGAAGCCACAGCCCCGTGGGCGAAGTGATGCCGCTGAAGCTCAGCACCCGGGTGCGCGGGCCGATGGCCGAAATCAGAAGGTCGGCGATCTGCCCGGGACTGGCCGGCGGCAGCGGGATGCTCACCTGGCGGACCCGGATCCCGAAGCGCGCCTCTTTTTGCAGCCACGGGCACCGGCCGCTGGGATGTTCCTGGTTAGTGATCACGACCTCGTCGCCGGGCTGGAGGTCCAGGCCGTTGGCCACCGTGTTCATGGCCTCGGTGGCGTTGTGCGTGATCGCCAGCTCCTCGGGGCGGCAGCCCAGGAACTCGGCCAGCTCTTTGCGGGTTTCTTCGAGGGTTTCATAACCC
>VFZS01000219.1 GCA_016871095.1 Acidobacteriota bacterium | reverse complement strand
TCTACCGCATGGAGGTGATTCCCGGGAATCTCCCTGACCAGGAGATGGTCCGCCGTCTGCGGGAATCCCGTCCCGACGTCCTATGGGCGTATCCCACTGTCCTCAAGACCGTCCTTTACCGCGCCGGCTGCGGCCTTAGCGGCCTGGCCAAGCCTCGCCTGCTGATCACCTCGGCGCAAGTGATGGAATCCGCCCTGCGCACGCAACTTCGCGCGGATCTCCCGGAAATGGACATCGCCAGCATCTACGGCTCCGCCGAGGCAGGCCGCATCGCCGCGGAGTGCCGTTGGCGCCGGGGTCTGCATCTGGAAGACGATGCTTTGATCGTCGAGCTGGTGGAGAACGGCTCGCCCGTCGAGCCGGGCTGCGAAGGGACGGTCGTCTTGACCTGTCTGGATCAGCTCGCCATGCCGCTCATCCGCTATGAGCAGGGTGACCGTTGCCGGCTGCGCCCCACTCCTTGCTCCTGCGGATGGCAGACCCCCGTGATGGACGCGCCTGCCGGCCGCAACGCGGACATGGTGACCCTTCCCTCTGGCCGCAAGATCTCAGTACTCCCTCTCGATGTCGCCCTGCGCGACCAGACGGACTTGCTGCAATACCGTTTCGTGCAGAAACGCCTCGACCGGATCGAATCTCAGTTGTGCTACCGCACGCCTCCGCCGGACGAGCAGCTCCAGAAGGTACGGCGGCGCCTGGAGGAAGCCCTTCCAGAAGGGATGGAGGTACACATCCGGCTGATCCCCGAAATGCGGTTCGAGGGCGTCAAGTTCAAAGTTTTTGTCTCGGAGCTGGAGGGGTCATCGTGATGCCCGGAGGGCGGGCGTGACCGGCGCCAGGGAGCTGAGTGTGTGGCAGCTTGTGGAAGCTGCGGCGCAAAGCCACGGCGATGCGCCCGCGCTGCTCGCCCCCGCCCGCGAGCCCCTGACTTACGCCGGCCTGGCCGAACAAACGCTGCGTCTGGCTTGTGGCTTGCGCGAGGCGGGCATCGGCCCGTCCGATCGAGTCGCGGTGGTCCTTCCCAACGGACCGGATATGGCCGCCGCCTTCGTGGGCGTCGCCGCCGCTGCCGCTTGCGCGCCTCTCAACCCCAGCCATACCCGCCAGGACTTCGAATTCTACCTGAGCGACCTGTGCGCCAAGGCGCTCCTCTGGGAGGAAGGCGCCCCCTCACAGGCTCCTGAAGCCGCCCGCGCGCTAGGCATTCAGGTCATTACCCTGCGCCAGCGGGCTCGCGCCGGTGAATTTGACCTGCCGCGGAGCGGCCCGGCAGGCGATCCCGGCCGGCCTGGCCCCGGCCACGTCGCCCTCCTGCTGCACACCTCGGGCACCACGTCGCGCCCGAAACTCGTCCCGCTCTCCGCCGCCAGCCTCACGGCCTCGGCGGCGCACATCGCGGACACGCTCGCGCTCGGCCCGTCGGACCGCTGCCTCAACATCCTGCCGCTCTTTCATATCCACGGCCTGATGGCGGCGGTGCTGGCGTCGGTGCGCGCCGGCGCCAGCGTCGTCTGCACCGATGGGTTTTACGCGAGCGGCTTCTTCGAATGGATGCGCAGATTCCAGCCATCCTGGTACACCGCCGTACCCACTATGCACCAGGGCATCCTCGGCCGCGCAGGCGAGCACGCGGAGGTGATACGCCAGGTTCCCTTGCGCTTCATCCGCTCGTCGTCGGCGCCCCTGCCGCCGTCCGTGCTCGCGGAACTGGAGCAGGTCTTCGGAGCGCCAGTGATTGAAGCGTATGGCATGACGGAAGGGGCGCATCAGATCGCGAGCAACCCGCTGCCCCCAGCCAGAAGGAAACCCGGTTCGGTGGGACTGGCCGCGGGACCTGAAGTCGCCATCATGGGCGAAAGCGGCCAACTGCTTCCCCCGGGCCAGACCGGCGAAGTGGTCATTCGCGGGCGCAATGTCACCTCGGGCTACGAAGCCAACGAGTCCGCCAACCATGCCGCGTTCGCCAACGGGTGGCTGCGCACCGGCGACCAGGGCTGGCAGGACAGCGAGGGGTATCTGTACCTGACGGGCCGGCTCAAGGAGCTCATCAATCGCGGCGGCGAGAAGATCTCGCCCCGCGAGATTGACGAAGTCCTCCTGGCCCATCCCGCGGTCCGGCAGGCTGTTGCTTTCGCCGTGGGGCACGCTCAACTGGGCGAGGAAGTCGCCGTGGCCGTGGAGATGAAGCCGGGATGCTCCGACACCGCCGGCGAGCTTCGCCGCTGGGCCGGGGAGCGGCTGGCCGCCTTCAAGGTGCCGCGGCTGGTGCGCATCGTGGACAGCATTCCCCGGGGCCCTACGGGCAAGCTGCAACGCATCGGCCTGGCGGAGAAGCTGGGCATCGAGCCGCTCGACGACAGGCGACTGGGCGCCTACGTCGCTCCGCGCACGCCCTTGGAGCAGCGCATCGCGGACACTTGGCGTGAGCTGCTTCCCGGCGCGCGGGCCGGCGTCACGGACCGGTTCGAAGCCCTGGGCGGCGACTCGCTGCTCGCCGTCAAGATGCTCGCCGCGGTCAGCGCCGCTGAAGGCGTCGAGGTCCCCTACCTGCGGTTCGTGGAAGAGGGCACCATTGCCGCCCTGGCCGAGGAGATCGAATCCGGGGCAGACCTCGAAGCCGGGCCGATCACGGCGCTTCAGCCGCTGGGCGACCGCCCTCCGCTGGTCTGCGTCCCCGGCCACGACAGCATCCTGCTGGGGCTGGCCCGCCTGGCGGCCGGCCTGAGCAAGCAGCAACCGGTTTGGGCATTCGACTTGGGTAAGCTCGAACCGGCGTCGTGCATACCGGAGTTGGCCCGCATTTGTGTCAGCCATCTGCGCCGCCGGCAGCCTCACGGCCCCTATCGCCTGGCCGGCGCCTGCTTCGGCGGCGTCGTAGCCTTTGAAATGGCAAGGCTGCTCGAGGAGCAGGGGCAGGCCGTCGAGTTCCTCGCTCTCATCGATGCCTTGAATCCGGCCTGGAAGCGCCAGCAGAGCATGATCACCATACTCAACGCACGGCGGCGGCAGTGGCGCTTCAAGTGGCGCTATCACCGTCAAGCCCTGGGTGGCATGAGCGCAGGCAGCGGGCTCCGCTACCTCGCCGCGCGGGGCCGTCTATTCCTGCAGCATCACGGTGAGCTCATGGCGGCCAGGCTTGGCTTGAAATCATCCCAGGGGGTCAAGAACCGCCGCCTCACGCTGTCCTTCTCGCCAGGGACCTGGCGAGGCGACGCCCTGGTCATTCGGGTCGCCGGCCTCCGCCTGGATGCCCCGTGGCTGGGCTGGCGCGACCTCATGCACGGGCGCCTCGAGCTGGTCGAGCTTCCCTTTGACCCGCACGGCGCGCTGGGCGAAGCCAGCGCCCGCCGCGTCGCGGCCATCCTCCGGGAGCGGTTGGACTAGCCCGTGTCTCGCCGGGTGTGGGAAGAACTGGGCAGCCGCCAATCGCCCTCCTGGTACCTGGATCCGCTGGTGGCCCGGCAGAAACGAGAAGTCAACCTGCGTTACATCCAGCGCCGGACCGCCGGCCTGGAGCCTCGGCGGGTTCTCAAGACGGACCTCTTCGAGGATGCCTTCGGCGAAGATCGCCTTCTGCCCGACGTGTTCCCGTTCGCGCAGTTAAGGTGCGGCGCCGATGTGGCATATGCTGTCGCCCGCTCCGCCGGCCGCCGCTACCCTGATCTGGCTGCGGGCATCGTGGTAACGGACATTCGTCAGTCAGCCTTCCGCAGCGCTTCATTCGACCTTGTCATTTCCACCTCCTCGCTCGACCACTTCGATACCCGGAGCGAGTTCCTCGCCGCAATCGGCGAATTGGCGCGCGTTCTGCGTCCCGGCGGGGTGCTGATCCTCACCCTGGACAACCCCTCCAACCCGCTCTACTATCTCCTCAAGTGGCTCAGCCGGGTGGGCGCCGCGCCGTTCCCTCTGGGCTACGCGCCCGGCATGCGCAGGGCCAGGCAAGACTTGCGCCAGGCGGGGTTGGAGCCGTTCGATGAAGACTGGCTCCTCCATAACCCGCGTGGCCTGTCCACTCTGCTGTTTCTCGCGCTACGAAGCGTGCTCCGGAGGAGGGCGGACTGGGCCATCGCCCGCTTGCTCCGCGTGTTCGGTCTTCTCGACCGCCTTCCTACTCGCCGCTTCACCGCCTGCTTCCAGGCCATGGCTGCCCGAAAGCCCTGACCGTCTCCCGAAAGCGGGAGCCGCGTCAAGCTGAGCAGCCAGACCCCAATCCGTCAGTAGCTGCCAGGAAGGGAGGCCGCGGGGCCGTGGTGGAGCCGTAGCGCCAGCAGCTCGGCCGGCTGGCCTTCCACTCTTCCCCTGGGCAGGTGCGCAACGCTTGCTGCTGGCGGCTCCCGATGATGGTCGCGTGCTGGTCCACCGTGGCGGTCCGCTGATCCGGGCACCGTCGCCCCAACTCCCGCACCAAGGGCCCTCTGCCGCATCCTGCTACGCGCCAACCCCTACAAATGGGGGGCTTGACGACGGCTTGGGGAAGGAGAGTGTCGCGGCGGCGGCTGTGCTAAGCTTTGAGCCACGCGAGGGACGCGAGCATGGAGAATCAGGAACCGGACCTACTTCAGAAGGCGGAGCAGTACTTCAAGGCGGGGCGGTATGCAAAAGCCTGCCGGATCTACGAGCGGCTGCTGGCGCAGGGACTCTCGGCGGAGATGCTGTGCCAGTTGGGCCGGGCGCTGGCGGCTCGCGAGCGGTGGGAGCCAGCCGCCGCCCGGCTGGAAGAGGCGCTGAAGGGAGGCTGGGACCGGCCGGAGCTTCGCCACGACCTGGGCAGGGCATACGCGGGGCAGAACCGGCACGACGAGGCCATCGCGCAGTACCAGAAGGCGGTCCAGGCCGACGCCCGCTGCGTGCCTGCACTGCTGGAGTTGTGCAAGGCCCGCGCGGCGAAAGGCAATCGGGACGAGGCCCTGAGTTGGCTGGAGAAAGCGTTCCAGGTGGATCCGGCCAGAGCGGTCGGGGCGGAGGGCGCGGGCGCGATCCTGGGGCAGATCGAGAATCGGGAGGAAGCTCTGGCGAAGCTCCAGGGCCGGGTGGACGCCGCGCCAGCCCCGGACGTCCGCGCCGCGTGGAGTGGAACCCTGGAGGGGCTGGATAGAACGGACCAGGCGGTGGAGCAGAGCATGCGGGCCCTCGGTGACGCTCCGGGCGCCTCGAATGCTCATGAGCGGTTGCGTGGGTTGCTGATCTCCGGCAAGGTGGCGGAGGCGCACCAGGATGAACTGCTCGGCAAGGTGCAGTCCGCGGTGGACCAGAAGGGCGAGGCGGCGGCCCATCTGCTGTGGGGTGAGACGCTGCGCCTGCTGGGGCGGCACGAAGCGGCGATCAAGGAACTGGAGCAGGCCCTGAGCGGGGAGACCGCCGCGGCAGCGCACGTCCAATTGGCGGAAGCCATGTCGGCGCTCGAGCGGTTCGACGAGGCCGCTGCTCATTTTCTCAAGGCTCTTCAACTGGGCTGCGGGGACGTGTTTTGGGGCGAGTTGTACGCTGCCCTGATGCGATCTAGTGAACCCTCGCGGTGGATCGGCAGCCTGCTGGCGATTCTGGAGGACGTCCTGCGGGCCGATGCGGGAGCGCGCTGGGCGCACCAAGGCCTGCGCGGGCTGGCGGAGCGCGGACACGTGGACGGTGAGATGCTGAAGCGTGTTGAGGCGCTGGCGAAGTCGAGCCAGAGTGCGGCGGCGCACCTGGAGTGGGGCCGGCTGCTGGCCGCGCTGGGCCAGAACCGGGAGGCGCTGGCATGGCTCGAAGAGGCGGCCAAGATGGACCCGGAGGATCCCAAGGCGCCGCACCGCGCTGCGGCCCTGTGGCGCACGCTGGGGCAGCACGAGACGGCGATGGAATGGTGTGTCCGGGCCGTCGAGGCGGAGCCGGCCTTCGAACCCGCCTACCGCGACTGGGCCGGGGCCCTGAAGGTACTGGAGCAGGCCGACGGCGCGGGCGCCCGGCTGGCCGCAGTTCTGGGAGCGCCCGAAGGTGTCGTATCTTCGTTCTTCCGCCACGTGGGGATGCGGCTCTCCGCCGCTCTGGGCGCGCCTGGCCCGGAGGTCCCGCAGACCGTCAACTGGGAGGAGATCCACCGGGCCGGGGTGAGAAGAGCGGAATGGTCGGAGCGGCTGGCGGCGGCCGTGGAAGCCAATTGCGACCGTCGCGTCTGGCAGGTGTACCTGGACTGCGGCGCGGAGCTGTGGCGCCTGGGACAGCATGAGCAGGCCCGGCGGCTGTTCGAGGCGGCGGCGCGGCTGAACCCCCAGAGTCACGAGGCGCTGCTGGACTGGGGTTTGGCCCTGGCCCGGCTGGGCGATCACCAGACCGCGCTCCAGAAGCTCGACCAGGCGATCAAGCTCAAGCCTGACTACTTCAACGCTCTGGTGGCGCGAGCCCGGTCGCTGTCGGCGCTCCAGCGGTACGGGGAGGCGGACAAGGCTTTCGCGGAGGCGTTACAGCGCGGAACGAGCGTGGAGGAGCAGACTCGGTTGGACGCTTACAACGACTGGGCCTTTGCCCTGTCGGAGGGCAAGCAATACGAGAGAGCGCTGGAGACGTGCCGGCGGGCCCTGGCCAAGAAGGCCGACAATTACTGGAGCCACTTCCGTAAGGCCTACACGCTGGCCGACATGATGCTGTACCAGCAGGCGCAGGAGGACTACGAAAAGGCGGTGGCAATTGACCCGGAGGATCCGTACGCGCACCACAACATCGCGGCCCTGTGGAACAGCCAAGGGCTGTACCGGTCGTCTCGGGAGAAATGGAAATCGACCCGCGAGCTATATCAAAAGAGGTTAGGGCAGGCGCTGCGGAACGGTGATGCGGATTACTGCGGTTACTACGGGTTGGTACGGGAGGACGTGCTGCGCGAATTCGACTGGGGGGAGATCCTGTTCCGCGCCGGGCTGGCCCTGAATCCGGACCACGCGCGGCTTCACATCAGCCTGGCGAAGCTGTGCCGCGAGCGGTGCAAGCTCGCCAAGACGGCTCCCCGGAAGAAGCAGTCCCGCGACGGCCCCGAGCAGGACGCTGCCACGCTGGATCATTGGACGGCGCTGGAATCGTACCGTCATGCGGTGCGCATCCTGGAGCGGCGGCTGAGCTTCTACCGGGATTCGAACACCTTGAAGGAGCTGGGCGAGCTCCAGATGCTGATGGACGAGCCGGAGAAGGCGCAGAAGTCGTTCGAGGAGGCGCTCAAGCTGGACGGCGAATCCGCGCGCGGCCACAAGGGGTTGGGCGAGAGCTTGCTGCGGCAGGGCAAGCCCAAGGAGGCGGTCCGGCCGCTGGAGCGGTCTCTGGGATTGGACCGCGACAACCTGGCGGTGCGGGCTGCCCTGGCGCAGGCGCACCTGCGAACAGGCACTCTGGAAGCTCTGGAGGCGGCGGAAACTGAGTACCGCAGGGTGCTGGATGCGACCCGGCACCACACCGATTCGCTGCTGGGGCTGGGCGAGGTCTACCTGGAGATGGCGGCCAAGCGCGGGGACAAGGACACGGCGGTGCGGGAGGAGCTGTACACCCAGGCCATCGAGCGCCTGTCGGAAGCCATCAGCGTGTCGGAATCCGCGGACCGGCCCATCACCTCGGAGTTCAGCCCGGCCTCGGCGTACTACCTGCGGGGTTACGCCCGGGTGCAGCTTTACGAGACCTCGCGGCTGGGGCGGGATGAATGGCAGGTGAGGGAGGCGCGGCGAGACTTCCTCCAGTGCATGAAGCTCGACCGCGAGCATCACAAGGCGGCGCGGGCGGTCCAGCGCATCCAGGAGAAGGCGCTCGGGGTGCGGTCGCGGTTGGAGCGGATGGTTCCCGCGGTGGTGGTGACGCTGTCCTTGCTGGTGTTCGCGGTGGCGCAGGTGGGGCTGGCGGTGGGAGTGCCAACGCGCGGGGAGCGGATCGTGTTGACCGCGGAGTCGCTGAAGGCGGCGGGGGTGGCCGAGGACGTGGCGCAGGCGCTCAAGCCGCTCGAGCAGGTGCGCTTCCGCTCGGACGAGCAGCTTGTGGCGCGCATGAAGAGCGTGCTGGGAGACAAGCGGCTGGAGGCGGTCAAGGGGCCGGTGCTCGAGCAGGCGGCCCGCACTGAGGCCGCTTGGGAGTTCGTGCGCCTCGACACCGGGACTTACGCGCTGCTGGCCTTTGGGGCGTTGCTGTTCCTGATCGCGGGGGCGTACCTACCGCAGCTCACCACGCTCAAGGTGGGCGCGCTCCAGATCGACAAGAGCACGGCGGAGCGCGTGGAGACGGTGCGCTCGCTGGGCATCCCCAAGTAGGGCGGCCCCGCGCGCTCAGCCGCTCACACGTCCTCCTCGATGAGGGTGAAGCCGATGAAGGCGGCCAGATCGCGGAGGCGCTCGCGGTGGTCCCCGAAGGTGGCGCAACGGTGGACGCCGTACTTGTCGGGGAACACGTAGCGCAGGACCTTTC
>VFZS01000218.1 GCA_016871095.1 Acidobacteriota bacterium | reverse complement strand
TGTTCGAGAACGTCTTCCGCAAGTTCGGCATTCAGGTGAAGCTGGTGGAGACCAGCGACCTCGACGCCTGGAAAGCCGCCGTTACCGGGAACACCAAACTGCTGTTCGCTGAAATCATCGGCAACCCCAAGATGGATGTCCCCAACATACGCCAGCTCGCGGACCTGGCCCACGCCAACGGCGCTCCCCTGATTGTGGACAACACCCTGGCCAGCCCCTACTTGTTCCGCCCCTTCGAGCACGGCGCCGACATCGTGATCCATTCCACCACCAAGTACCTCAACGGCCACGGCTCGGCGGTGGGCGGCGTGGTGATCGATTCCGGAGCCTTCGACTGGCCGGAGGACAAGTACCCGGACTTCAAGGTGTTCAAGGAGCGCAAGGGGAAGCTGGCTTACATCGACAAGGTGTGGCGCGAGATCCACATCAACTTCGGGACCACCCAGGCCCCCTTCCATTCCTACCTGACGCTGCTGGGGCTGGATACTCTGGCCCTGCGCATGGAGCGCCACCTGAGCAACGCCATCAAGCTGGCCGCATTCCTGAGTCATCACCCGAAGGTGAAGTGGGTCAACTTCCCGGGTCTCCCCAACAGCCCCGCGCACGAGACCGCCCGGATGCAGTTCGAGGGCAAGGGCTATGGAGCGCTGATGACCTTCGGCCTGGAGAGCGAGAGCGCCTGCTTCGAGTTCATTCGCAACGTCAAGGTGGCCTACCACCTGGCCAATCTGGGCGACTGCAAGACCCTGGTGATCCATCCCTGGTCTTCGCAATACATCAACTTCACCGAGGACGCGCGCCGGGCCAACGGGATCACGCCGGACCTGGTGCGTGTTTCCGTGGGCATTGAAGCCATCGAAGACATCACGGCGGATTTCGACCAGGCCCTGACGGCCGGCTGAGGGAGGCTGCCCGCGTCATGCCATCCTCACGACGAGACTTCGTGCGGAGCGTCCTGGGCGCTGCCGCCGGGATGTCCGTGCGCGGGGTCGCGCGGGCTGAAAGCGCCCGGCGGCCCAACATCCTGTTCGTCATCGCCGACGACTGGGGGCAGGACCACGCCGGCGCTTACGGCTGCGGCTGGATCAAGACGCCGTCGTTCGACCGCGTGGCCCGTGAGGGCGTGCGCTTCACCCACGCTTTCACCTCGAACCCCAAGTGCTCCCCCTCGCGCGCCAGCATCCTCACCGGCCGCAACAGTTGGCAGCTCCAGGAAGCCGTCAATCACTACAGCATCTTCCCCAGCGAGTTCCCCGTCTACCCGGCGCTGCTGGAGAAGGCCGGCTACTTCGTCGGCCTCACCGGCAAAGGCTGGGGTCCGGGCGATTTCCGCTCCACCGGCTTCACCCACAACCCGGCGGGCCGCGAGTTTCAGACCCGCAAACTTCAGCCGCCCTACAAGGGCATCTCGCCCAACGACTACGCGGGCAATTTCGCCGACTTCCTGGCGCAGCGGCCCCAGGACGCGCCCTTCTGCTTCTGGCTGGGCACCCACGAGCCGCACCGCGCTTACGAGCAGGGCTCCGGTGAGCGCGCCGGGCGCAACCCCGCCGAAGTCGTGCTGCCGAAGTACTACCCCAACCACCAGGTCATCCGCAGCGACCTGCTCGACTACGCCCTGGAAGTGGAATGGGTGGACCGCCACCTCGGTCTGGCCCTGCGCACCCTGGAGCAGGCTGGCGAGCTGGACAACACGCTGATCGTGGTCACTTCCGACCACGGCATGCCCTTCCCGCGCGTGAAGGGGCAGATCTACGAGCACGGCTTTCACATCCCCTTGGCCGTGCGCTGGGGCGCGCAGGTCAAGGCCGGCCGCGTGGTGGACGACTTCATCAACTTCCGCGACCTGGCCCCGACCTTCCTGGAAGCCGCCGGGCTGAAGCCCGCGCCCACCATTACCGGCAAGAGCTTCCTCGATGTGCTGAAGTCCGGAGCAGCGGGGATCGTCGATGCCTCCCGCGACGTGATGCTGGTCGGCAAAGAGCGCCACGACCTGGGCCGCCCCAACGACTGGGGCTATCCCGTGCGCGGCATACGCACCCGCGAGTTCTTCTACGTCCGCAACCATGAGCCCGGCCGCTGGCCCGCCGGCAACCCCGAGACCGGCTACCGCAACTGCGACCCCGGGCCGACCAAGGACGTCCTGCTCAGCGGTTTCGATGAATACTATCGCCTGTCTTTCGGCAAACGCCCGGCCGAGGAGCTCTACCACGTCGCCAGCGATCCCGATTGCGTGAAGAATCTCGCCGCGGACCTCAAGTTCGCCGCCATCAAGCGTGAGCTGCGCCAGCGCATGGATGCCCTGCTGCACGAGGACGGCGACCCGCGCGCCCTGGGCCACGCCGGGTTCTTCGACACCATCCAGTACACCGGCCCCCGCCGGCACGCCTACGACACCTGGCTCCGCCATCAGGCGCCCTGACAGCCTGTGGGGGAAGCCCCCCGGCAAGCTCAAGCTTGCCCCACGGGTGGCACAAGCTTCAGCTTGTGCGCCTGCTCGCTACGACGGACGGAACAGTGAGTTCCAGAAGCCGGACTTCTCCTCCGGCTGCTTCCCCGCCATCCCGCGGGCAAGCTCAGCGATGCGCTTGCCCAATTCGGAGCCGGGCGAGATGAGCCGGCCTTCCCCCTGGGCGTCTTCGATTTCCCGGAGGTCGTAAGGCAGGACTGCCTCGATGGGCCGGTCCAGCGACTTCTCCACGTCGGAGGGGCGGATCTGCTGCTGCTTGTGCAGCCGGTTCAGAATCACCCGCACCCGCTCCGGCGGGTAGTCGATGGTCATCAGCTTCAGCAACACCCGCCGGGCCTGATACAGCGCCGCTACCTCCGCGGTCGAGACCAGATACAGCGCCTCCATCTCGCTCAGCAGCGGCAGGGACGAGGCGGTCAGGCCGGCTCCCAGGTCCGCGACCATCCAGTCGTAGTGGCTGCGCGCGAATCGCGCCACCTTCAGGAGGTCTTCCGGACTGCACGCGCCCTCCGGCACGATCTCGGCAGGCGCGCTGACCACATCCAGCCGCGGCTGCACAGTAGCCACCAGCCCGCGCCACAGGCTTAGATCCAGCCGCATCAGGCTGCGCGCCGCGTCCCGGATGGAGTAGCCGTTGGCGGTGCGCATCCAGAAGCCCACCATGCCCGCCGCCACGTCAAAGTCGGCCAGCAGGATGTTCTGTCCCGAGAGGCGCCGCAGCTCGCTGGCGAAGTGGCAGGCCACCATGGTGCCCCCGCAGCCGCCCGTGGCCGACAGAAAGCCGACCGTCTTGGCGGGCGGCCGCCGCGGCCGGGAGCGTTCCCGCAACGCCATCACCCGGTCCACGGTGGCGCGAAGCGTGGCCTCTTCCAGCGGCAGGTACAGGCAATCGCTCGCTCCCGACCGGATCGCCGTCAGCAGCTTCTCCGTGTCGGCCTCTCCATGGATGGTGATAACGGCCGGCGGGGACGGCCGGTTCTTGATCAAGCCAACCAGCGCCGGGAAGCGCTCGCCCGCCGCCGCCGTCTCCAGGAACACCAGATCCGGGTTCGAGCGCCGCACCTCGCTGTCGAGCAACTCCCCCGCGGCCGAGGCGAAGTCCGGCAGCTCCGTTACCACGCGACTCGGCAGCTCGCTCAGCATGCCCCTGACCTGCGCGCTGAGTTCCCGGCCGGCGATCATCAAACCAAGCGCAAGCTGCTCCATGACGCTATCCCTTTCCATCCTGGAGGGGAAAGCGCGCCGTGAACACCGTGCCCTCGGCGGCGCTGGAGCGGAAGGCCACACTGCCGCCCAGGTATTGCTCGCTCAGCAGCTTCATCATGTAGGCGCCCAGGCCGCGGCCCGGTCCCTTCGTGGTGTAGGCCCGCTGGAACACCTGGAGCTGCACGTCCTTGGGCATCTGCCCCGGGTTGCGCACCGAGAACTCGACGAAGTCGCCGGACCGCCGGCATCCCACGGTCACGGTGTCGCCCGGCTCACAGGCTTCCAGGGCGTTCTCCAGCATGTGCTCCATGATCCTGCGCACCAGCGCCGGGTCGCTGGTGAAGCTCACCTCCTCGGCCTCCGGGCTGGTCTCGATGCGCCGGTCCGCCGCTACGGGACGGTGGGCATGCTGCCGCAGCAAATCGCTAAGCAGCGCCGTCGTACTCAGCGTGCCCGCCCGCACCTGAAGGTCCCCGCGCTCGGCGGCGGCCAGATCCTTGTGGCTGTGAATGACCTCGGCCAGCTCGCGGGCCAGCACCGCGATGGCCTGGACCGCGGCCTGCTGCTGGTCGGGCCGCTGGCTGCGTCCCAGGTTCCTCAGCAGTCTTTCGATGCCGTCCGCCAGCGGAGCGGCTACCTGGAAGAAGCTTCGCTCCAGCGCATTTCGCCGCAGCCGGTCACCCGCATCCTGCACGCATACCATAACAAAGCGCTGCTCGCCGATTTCCAGCGGCATAGCCCAGGGGCGCAACTCCAGCACTTCCTCCCCGTGCGGGGCGCGCCGCCGGATGCGCCAGGCTTCGGCGCCGGCGCTGCCCAACTGAGCGTTCCGAATTCCGGCCTTCCCCCCGCAGATGGCGCAGGATTCCGTGGTCCCGCAGCCGTCCGGCGTCTCGGCGGCATGGGCGCACCCCAGCACGTCGCCGGGACGCTTGCCGCACAGTTCTTCTGTGCTTGCTGCGCCCGCGAACTCCGCCAGCGCCCGGTTGGCCAGGACAATCCGGCGATCCCCGTCCAGGATCATGGCCATGACGGGGAAAGCGTTGAAGATCCGGCGATCCAGCGACGCTTCCGCCAGCGGCGGCGGAGGAGCCTGAGCGCCTTCGGCACTCGGCCGGTCCGCGGATGCGGGCTCGGCCTGCGGTTCCAGTAGGGACATGCGCGTCCTTTCCGAGACTAGCCTTATAGGGCCGCCAGCCTCTTACCTGCTTCTCTCTTTGATTCTACCTTAGCCCTGCGGGTTGCCCGATCCTGCGGCCCGGCGGAACGAACCCCGCCGCCTGTTCCTTGGTGTAAACTCAGGAGTTTGGACCCGCCATGAGCACTCTATCCGTCGGCATCATCGGGTTGTGCCACCTGCACCCCCGCAGCTACATGCCCATCTTCAAGGCCGCCGGCTTCGAGGTGGTTTCCGTCGCGGAGGCCGACGAAGGCGTCCTGGACGCCTTTGCCAAGGACTTCCACGTGCGCGCCTACCACGACTGGCACGCCATGCTGGAAGCCGAGCGGCTCAGCCTGGCGGCTATCTTCCTGCCCCATGCGGCGTGTCCCGGCGCGGCCCTGGCCTGCGCCGCCCGCGGCGTCCACCTGATGATCGAGAAGCCTATGGCGGCCAGCGCGGCGAGCCTGCGCCCGGTGATCGAGGCGGCGCGCCAGGCCGGGGTGGTGCTCACTTCGCCCTACGTGTGGCGCTACCACCCCGTGGCGCGCCAGATGCGGCGCTTCATCCAGGACGGCGTGCTCGGCCGCGTGGTGGGCTGCGAGGGACGGTGCGCCGCCGGGCGTCTCCACCGCTACCTCGACGGGCATGCCGGATGGATGCTGCGCAAGGCCCTCAGCGGCGGCGGGCCTATGTACAACCTGGGCGTCCACTGGATCGACCTGTTCCGCTGGTTTCTGGGTGACGAAGTGGTCGAGGTCATCGGCAAGAACGTCAAGGTCAACCTGGACTACGACATCGAGGACAACTCCTTCGCCCTGCTGACCTTCTCGCGCGGCACGGTGCTGGCGCTGGACATCAGCTACACCGTTCCGGACGCCTACCCCTACGGGCGCGATCTGTTTCTCTCCCTGCGCGGGGCCGGCGGCGCCATGTCGTGGGGACCTTCCTTCGAGGGCGTCAAGGAGCGCCTGTTCGTGTGCAGCGATTCGGGCGAGTTCGCCTCCGCCCCGCGCCGCTACATCGACTTCGAGCTGCCCGCGCATCCCGGCTACACCGGCGTCCTGGGGGTCGAGTTCCTCACCGACCTGGCCCGCGCCGTCCGCGAGGGCTCGACGCCGGTCATCACCGGCGAGGACGGCCTGCGCGCCCTGGAAGTCGCCGAGGCCATCTACCGCTCCGCCGAGACCGGCCGGGCAGTGTGTCTGGAGAACTCAGCCGCGTGAAAATCGTCATCACCGACTACATCGAACCGGATCTCGAGTGGGAAGCCGCCGAGCTGGCCAAACGCGGCGTCGAGTTCCGCTATCATCAGCTCAAGTTCGCGCCCCTGGAGGAGATCATCGCCGCCACCCGTGACGCCGACGTGGTCATCGTCAACATGGTGGCGGTCACCCCGGCGCTGATCGCCGGCTGGGAGAAGTGCCGGCTGGTCATCCGCCACGGCGTGGGCTACGACAACCTGGACCTGGCCGCCCTCGAGCGCGCCGGCATCCCCGCCTGCTACATCCCCGACTACTGCGTCGAGGAAGTGGCCGAGCACGCCATCGCCCTCATTTTGGCCTGCGCCCGCAAACTGGTCGCCAGCCGCAAGGTGCTCGAGGATTCCTCCGCCCGCGGCCGCTGGGATTTCACTCCCGTCATCCCCGTCTACCGCATGGTGGGCAAGACCCTGGGCATCATCGGCTGCGGACGCATCGGCAGCCGCGTCTTCCAGCGGCTGGCTTCCTTCGGCCTCAACTTCCTGGTCTGCGATCCCTACCTCACCGCCGAGCGCAAGCGCGAGCTGGGCATCCAGGTGGTGGACCACGATGCTGTCTTCCGCGAGTCCGACTTCATCACCATTCACACGCCGCTCACCGCCGAGACGCGCCACATGGTCAATGCGCGCACCCTGGGCCTGATGAAGCCCACCGCCTATCTCGTGAACACCGCGCGTGGGCCGATGGTGGACGCGGATGCCCTGGCCGAGGCCGCCCGCAATGGCCGCATCGCCGGAGCCGCCATCGACGTCTACGATCGCGAGCCGCCGCCGCCGGACTTCCCCCTGTTCGGACTGCCCAACGTCATTCTCACTCCGCACCTGGCCTGGTACGCCGAGGAGGGCGGCTGGCGCATACGCGAGCTGATCCTGCTCGAGATTGACCGCTTCCTCGCCGGGCAGCCGCCCCGCTTCGTGGCCAAACCGCAATGAACCGCCCGCCGTCCCTGGAGGAGATCCGTGCCGCGGTCGAGGCATTACGGGCCGAAACCGCGGAGCTGCTCTGCGACCTGATCCGCTTCCCCTCGTTGCCCGGCCAAGAAAGCGAAGCCGTCGACTACGCCGCGCGCCGCTTCGCCGAGGTCGCCGAGGTCGAGCGCATTCCCCTCTCCAACGCCCTGCGCGAGGATCCCGATTACTCCAGCCCGCTGCCCGGCCTCGACTACCAAGGCCGCTCCAACCTGCGTGTGTGTCTCCGGGGGACAGGAAAACCGGGGACTGGCTCGGGTGTCCCTCCGTGGACGCCCCAGCCTGTCCCCGGTTTTCCGCCTCTGCTCTTCAACACCCACCTGGATGTGGTCCCGGCCGCCCCGCCCGCTTTTGAACCGCGCATCCAGGATGGCGTGGTGCGCGGCCGCGGCGCCTGCGACGCCAAGGGGCAGGCCGCCACCCTGTGGATGGCTCTGGCGGCCCTCCAACGCCTCGGCATACAGCCCCCCGGAGACGTGATCGCGCACCTGGTGGTCGAGGAGGAAGTGGGCGGCAACGGCACGCTGGCCATGATCCGCCGGGGCGAGGCGGCCGGCGCCTGCATCGTCATGGAACCCACTGAGATGCGCATTCTCTCCTCGGTGCGCGGGGCGGTGTGGTTCCGCGTGTCTCTGGAGGGCAGGGCGGGGCACAGCGGCCGGGCCGGCGACACCGTCAGCGCGCTCGCCATGGCGCGCCGCGTGATGGCGGCCTTCGAAGCCTATCACGCGCGCCTGCGGGCCGCCTCCCGCGGCATCCCGCTGTTCGATAGGTTCCCCAATCCCATGCCCCTGACCTTCGGCAAGCTCGCCGCCGGCGACTGGCCCGCCGCCGCCCCCGCTCGCGCCGTGCTCGAAGGCGTCCTCGGCTTCCTGCCCAACCGGACCCGCTTCGAGGTCATGGAGGGGCTCCGCCGGGCCATCCTCGAGGGCGGTGATCCCTGGCTGCGCGAGCACTTCACCCTCGAATTCACCTACCGCCACGATGCGCACGTGCTGGCCCCCGATCATCCCCTGGTGAGAGGTCTCCAGGCGCGCTGCCGCGAGGCGGGCTTGGCCGGCGAGGTCTGCGCCATGACCGCATCCTGTGACTCCTGGTTCTACAACAACCAGCTCGGCATCCCCACCGCAGTCTTCGGCCCCGGCAGCCTCCGCCACGCCCACTCCACCGAGGAGCAGATCTCCCTCGATGACCTCGCCGCCGCCGCCGCGGTCCTGGCGCGCTTCGTCATGCAGTAGCGCCGGCTTTAGCCGGCCCGCCCCCGGTCCGCCACGGTTGTGGTATCGTCCTCTCGATAAGGAGGCTCCATGTCGAATCTATCCAGCCGCCGCGCGTTTCTGAGTGGTTCCG
>VFZS01000217.1 GCA_016871095.1 Acidobacteriota bacterium | reverse complement strand
ACCACGATCACCCCCGTGCCGGTGAAAGTGACGGTCGCCTCAGCGCCCTTGTCGGAGGCCGTGCGGGTGGGCCGCTTCTCGTCCTTCCTCCAGGCGCCGGAGAACTTCCAGCGCGCGTCGTCGGCGTTGACCCGCTCAACCACCTTCCCGAAGTTCCAGGTCTCGAGTCTGGCGGCCTTGAGCTGCTGAAGGCGAACCCGCACGGTGTCGCCCTCCAGCCTTCCGCCGGTCTGGCGGATGAGCGCCAGCGCGCGCTTCTCGGTGCTCTCGACGATAGTGCGGAAGGAGAAGTCGGTGAAGCGGAACTTCTCATCGGCGATGGCGGGGATGCCGCCCTTCCATACGTCAGGTATACGCTCGTAGCCCAGCATCACGCCCAGGATGCCCGCCGCGCTGGAGGGGTTGCAGTCGGAATCCTGGCCCGCGCGGGTGGAGATGTCCAGCGTCTGGCCCATGTCGCCTTCACCGTAGAGCAACCCGAGCGCGATGTAAGCGCCGTTCAGCTTGGCGTCGATGTTGTAGGGTTGGAGAGCGCCGGCGGGACAGGGGTCGTTGGTGTCCCATTTGTCCTGGATGAGCTGCCAGGCCTTTCGCCAGTCCTTGGGGTGGAGCTTGTGCCAGCCCAGCAGATCGGCGATCAGCATGCCGTAAGGGCTCTTAGAGGGGATGCAGGCCAGGCCGATCTCGACGAGCTTGC
Organism: Acidobacteriota bacterium; assembly: GCA_016871095.1. Classification (GTDB taxonomy): domain Bacteria; phylum Acidobacteriota; class Terriglobia; order Bryobacterales; family Bryobacteraceae; genus VFZS01. The sequence continues at coordinate 7,719 of VFZS01000217.1, read as the reverse complement.
GCGGGTCGCTCTCGAAGAACGCCGCGGCGTACATGCAGGAGACGAACATGCCGCCGTAAATGCCGTCGCCGTAGTTCATGACCCGTCCGGCGCGCCAGGCGATGTCGTTGGAAGCCTGGTAGAGGCCGGGGGCCATCAGGCCGATGAAGTCGGCTTCGATCTGGAAGTCGATGTCGTCGGCGTGGGCGTTGTATTGGGGCGTGCCGGAGAGCGCGGCGGGGACGCCGCGGCGCAGATTGCGCCGGCCCGCCAGGTTGGCGTGCCACAGGCTGTACTGCGCGTCCTTGAACATGGCGCCGAAGTCCTCGGTGGTGGCGTTGATGCCCTTGTCGTCGAGGACCTTGGCGAAGGTCATGTCCACGTAGAGGTCGTCCTGGTTGAGGGAGTTCTTGATCCTTTCGGGCGTCCATTGGGGAAGCTCGCCCTCGATGATCTTGCCGCGGGAGCGGAACTCGGTGGGCGCGCCGAAGCTGACGCCGATCATCTGGCCCGCCCAGCCGCCGGCGATCTTGTCGCGCAGGGCCTTTAGCGAAATCTCGCGGTACGGCCCCTTCTGGGCGGCAGCCGAGAGCGCCGAGAGCAGCAGTCCCACAGACAACAGCACAGTGCGTCGCATGGAGAACATTATCCTCGATCCGGGGCTTCGGCGGCGGCCTGCTCCTCAGGCGCTCCAGGGGCGTTGGCGCTGTGAGTGCGAAGGCACGATCTCCCGCACCAGAGCGGCGTCCTCGGCCACCTGGAAGTCGTACATTCCGACGGCGATGAAATCAGCGCCCAGCCTGAAGGCCAGATCCAGCCCCTCGCGCGGCTTCACGCGGCCCGCGCCGAGGACCTTGAAGGCCACCCAGGGCTTCTTCACGGTGTTCATGAAGGCCGCGATCTCCGCCGGCGTCTGGGACTCATAGCCCACGGCGTTGAAGGTCTTGAAGTAAAAGTCCGGGTCGAGCTTCGCCTTCTCGGCGGCCATGGGCAGATCCAGCGAGTGGGAGCCGATGCCCGCGGCCAGGCCGTTGTGGCGGATGAAGGAGACGACTTCCGCCAGCAGGTCCAGGCGGCCCTTCTTGAAGAGGGTGTCCGCGTTGCCGCCCATGGGGAAGGCGCCCACCGCTCCGTTGTCGATGGCCCGCTGGATGTTGTCCTTCAGGTTGTCGATGGTGGGGTAGGTCTGCGCGATCCACTGGATCCTGCCGCCGCGATCCTTACGGTACCGGTTGAGTATGCCGATCATGTGATCGTCCGTGCGCAGGATGGCCGCGTTGATGCCGCTTTCCTCGCACGATTGCAGAGTGTCCATGACCTTCTGGTCAGTGAAGTAGTGCTTCAGCAGGGAGGAGACGTAGAGCAGGTCGCCGCTGTGCGCAAAGCCGCTGAACAGGTTGCCGCCGCACAGGAGGCGGGTCACCGTCAGTTTCCCGATCTTCGACATCGGCGGCGCCGCGGTGGCGGGCTTTGGGTGCGCCGGCGTCTGGCCGGCATTCAGCCTCTCGACCAGGGCCAGGTGGTCGAAAGTGAGACCCGCGCCTGCCGCGCAGGACAGCGTCAGCGACTTCTTCAGGAAGCGGCGGCGGTCGTGGTCTCGCGGCATGAGACAAACATACCACCGCGCGTCAGGCGCGGCAATGCGAGCCGGGACATCACCCCAACAACTGGCGCAGCGCCGGGGCGAGCTCCGGGTGGCCGAAACGGAAGCCGGCGGACAGGGCGGCGGTGGGCGCGACGCGCTGACTGTCCAGCAGCACGGAGGCCATCTCGCCGAAAATGGCGCGCAGGGTGAAGGCGGGCACCGGGAAGGGCGCCGGGCGATTCAGCTCCGCCGCCAGGTGGCGCGTGAACTCGGCGTTGGTAACCGCCCCCGGAGCGACGGCGTTCACCGGCCCACGGAGCGCGGGCGTCTCGACGGCAAAGCGCAGCAGCTCGACCAGGTCATCCAGGTGAATCCAGGACATCCACTGGCGGCCGTTGCCGAGGCGCCCGCCGAAGCCTACTTTGAACGGGCGCAGGATGCGCGCCAGCGCGCCGCCATCACGCCCCAGCACCACGCCGATGCGCAGCCGCGCCACGCGTACCCCCAGCGCCTCGGCCCCCGCGGCGGCCTGTTCCCACTCCTGGCAGACGCCCGCCAGGAAGCCGTCGCCCGGCGTTGACGACTCGTCCAGGATCTCCTCGCCCCGGGAACCGTAGATGCCGATGGCGGAGGCACAGGCCAGCACGGCGGGGCGGCGCGCCAGGCGCGCCAGGGCGTCCACCAGGCGCCGCGTGCCGTCCACGCGCGTGGCGCGGATGCGGCGCTTGGCTTCCGCGGTCCAGCGCTGCGCCACCGGCTCGCCGGCCAGGTGCACCACTGCGTCCGCTTCGCGCAGGCTCTCCTCGGGCGGCAGGTTCTCCCCGCCCGCGTCCCAGAAGGAGAACGGCAGGCCAGCCGCCGCTCTGCGCCCCAGTACGTGCAGCGCATGTCCGCCCGCGCGCAGCCGCTCGATCAGCCGGCGGCCGATGAAACCGCTGGCTCCGGTAAGGGCGATCTTCATGGGCTCTCCAGCTTGTCGGTGTAAGCGTCCACGCCGGTGAAAGGTCAAGACGATGATACAACCAGTCCGCTTCTTGATGCTGGCTGCGGCGCGTGCGAAACGGCTCCGGCGGGTCGCGGCCCCGGCCTTTCCCCGAGGCCGGCTCTAAGGTTCCGGCCCCAAACGCACGATAAAGAGGGCGAGAGGCGCCTGAGGTTTCATGGAGCGGTTCGAGAGCAAGCACTTCGGGATGATCGAATTCCAGCCGGAGACGGTAATCCAGTTTCCAGCCGGCCTGCCCGGCTTCGAGCAGGAGAGCCGCTTCGTGGCTCTGGAGCAGCCCGGCGTGAAGCCCATCGTCTTCCTGCACAGCCTGAGCCGGCCGGATCTGTGCTTCATCACGCTTCCGGCCCTGGTGGTGGAGCCGGATTTTCGTCTGAGGGTGCCGACGGAAGACCTGCGCACGCTCGAACTGGCCGAGGACCGGCAGCCGCAGATCGGGGCGGAGGTGGCCTGCCTGGCGGTCGTCTCGGTGGCCGAGGGCCAGGCGCCGACGGCCAACCTGCTGGCGCCCATCCTGGTGAACCTGCGGACCCGCCGGGCCTTGCAGGTGATCGCCCCTGAGTCCGGATACTCGCACCAGCACCCGCTCCCGGTGGCTCTCTAGGAGGACCCATGCTCGTCATACGCCGGCGCGCCGGGGAGTCGATCCTGATTGGGGAGGGCATCGAGATCCAGGTTGCGGAGATCAGCGGCGGGAGGGTCAAGCTGGGTATCGTCGCGCCGGCGGAGGTGACGATTCTGCGCAAGGAAGTCAAGCTGACGCGGGAGCAGAACCTGGCGGCGGCGCGAGGGATCTCTTTGGGGCAGCTTGCGGAGCTGGCGGCGCAGGTAGGCCGCGGCAGGGGGGCATGAGAATCCCGGCCGCGGTTCGGTCAGGCGTCCATTCGCAGCGTGGTGTGTTGGGCTGGCCCCAGCGGCGAGGCGTAGCGGGATGCCGCGCGACAGTGCTGCCACCGGTGGGCCAAGTGCGAGCGTGAGACCCGTGCCGCGGTGCGGGCCCAGCTCAGGAGCTCGCGCAGCTCGTGCTCCAGCGCCTGCGCCTCCGGGCTGCCCGCGACCAGAGACGCCACCCGCCCTTGCACATCCTCGACCAGGCGGTTCAGGGCCTGCCGGGCCCCGGCGTAGTCTTCCCCTTCGAGTGCTTGGCGCAGCGCGGTGGCGGAGTGGGGCAGTGTGTTCATCGGCGGCTATCCGAACTGCTTGGCGTACAGCTTCATTTGCTCGAACAGCCCGATCATAAAGGTGGCCTGTTGCTCCATGGCCGCGATCAAGGCGTCGGCGGCGCTGATGCGTTCGCGCAGGTCCGTCTCCATCAGATCCACGCGCTTCTGGCTGGCATCGAGCTGATCGTCGAGGCTGTCGAGCTGGCTTTCCAGCGAGGCGGATTGGAGCTGGAAGAGCCCGCTGGTGGAGTTAAGCAGCCCGTCCATTGAGCCCCGCGCGGCCTTCAGGAAGCCGCTGTCTTTCGATCCCAGGAAGGCCAGCGCGGCGTCCATCTCGGAGGCGGTATCCGTGGCCGCGGAGAAGACGGAGGAATCCAGCGAGAGGCGGCCGCCGGAGTCATAAGTCAGGCCCAGGGCGGTGAGCGACGAAACCGAGCCTCCTGTCGAGTAGCCCGCCAGGCTGCGCAACGCGCCGGTCAGCGTTTGGATGACGCCGTGGCCGGCCAGCACTCCCGCGGATTCGCCGCGGTGCGCGTCCACGGCATCCATGGCGGCGTTGTAGGCCGAGGCCAGAGTTGCCAGGGCGGTACTGATCCCGGTGGCGTCGCGGGCCACGGTGAGGGTGGTCGATTCACCGCTGGCGTTTTTGGCCAGGACCTCGACGGAAAGCCCCGGCGCCAGCGCCAGGGTGCGCGTGTCGCTGGTGTACTCGGTGGCGCTTCCGTTGATCCGGTACTTGACCCGTTCGCCGGCCGCGCCCGCGGTCATCAGGTCCTGCACCCCGTCGTTGAGCTGGATGGTGGCCTGCTCGAGCTTGGCGCCTTGCAGCGAGAGCCGGTAGTCGGGCGAGGCGGCCGTGCCCACGTTGATCACCGTGGCCGTCACCTTACCCTCGCTGCCGGCGTTGATGGCGTCCACCAGCGAGTTCAGGGTGGTGCCGGCGCTGATCGCGAAGGTCTCCGAGGAGGCGGGGTCATCGACGGAGGTGAAGGTGAGGGTGAAGGAAGTCTGATCCGTGAGGTTGCCGGTGGCGGGGTTGGTGACTTTGGTGACACCGCTGTCCTTGCTGAGGGAATTGGCGTAGGAACCGGTGCTGGACACCGCCAGGGTGTGCACCGCCGCGACGGCGCCGCTGGAGAGGGTGGCCCTGGCCGCCACGGGGTTGGAGACGGTGGCTTTGTGCAGGCCGCTGCCGGCGGCGGTTTCCAGGGACTCGACGGCGGACTTCACAGTGTCGAGCTTCTGCTGGAGAACTTGAACCGCGGCGGACTGCTTCTGGAGGCGGGCCTGTCCGATTTGCAGTTGCCGCAGGGGCAGCGAACTGATGGCCACGGCGCGCTGAATTACCGCTTCGAAATCGCTGGCGTAGCGGCTGGAGCCTGTGAACAGCGTTGAACTGCTCATGATGGCGGCCTCCTCGGATTCAAGGAAGAAGCCGGGCGGAACCGGTCAGGGCGCCGCCCGGCGAAAAGGCTCCCGGAGGAGCCGGTGAGTAATTACCCGCGGAGCAGGGTGAGCACGGCCTGGGGCGCCGTGTTGGCCTGCGCCAGGGCAGCCAGGGAGGCCTGTTGCAGCACCTGGGACTTGGTGAGGTTGGCGGCCTCCATGGCCATGTCCGCGTCGCGGATGCGCGACTCGGCGGCCGAGAAGTTGTTGATCTGCGCCTGGGCCAGTTGGATGGCGTATTGCAGCTTGTTCTGCGCCGCGCCGACCCGGCCCTGTACGCCGCCCAGCAGCGTAACCGCGCCGCTGACCTTGGCCAGCGCCAGTTCGGCGGCTGCCGTGGCCGACAGGCTGGTGTCCGCGGCGGTGTCGTCGATGGTGACGCCGGTGAAGCCGCCTTCGGCTGCGGCGTCGTGAGTGCCCGTGAACGCGCCAGTGCTCTGGACGGAAACGGCAGTGGCCGAGAGCTGCACGGTGTAAACGCCGATCGAGGACAGGCTGGCGTTCATCCGGCTGACGATCATGGTGACGCTGTCGCCGTTGGAGATGGCCACCGTGCGGCTCTGCCCGGCGGAGTTGGTGAAGGTGACGCTGTGGTCGCCGGTAGCCGCGGCGAGAGTGATCTCATCCCAGTACATCGCCTTGTTGGAAACGGCGGTGGTGATGCCGGAGGTAACCAGGTCGGTGGCGTCGATGGCGTCCGCGATCACCTCGAAGGCGCCATTGCCGCCGATGACCACTTTCTGCGTGGTGCCGTCCTTGAGAGCGAAGGCGATGCCCTGGTAGCTGCCCGGAGCCCAGGCGGCGACTTGGGCGTTGAGGTCGGTGATGGCCTGCTGCGCCGTGACGGTCGCGCCGGCGGTATAGACGAAGGTGCTCGAGGTGGCCACGCCGGAGCTGTCCACGGTGGCGATGGTGAAGGTCTGTGCGGTGGTGACGTAGCCGGTCTGGGCGTTGCCCAGCTCGACGCCGGAAGCGCCCACGCTGGAGCCTGACAGATTCAGGGCGGTGGAGTCCACGCGGTTGGCGGTTCCGCTCAGATCGAAGGAAACCTTGGCGTTGGCCGCGGAGGTCAGGCCGGCGCCGCCGATGTAGACGCTCATGGACTTGTTGTAGCGCCCGCCGTTGTTCAGGCCGATGTTGGCGGCCTGGCGGTCGATTTCGCCGAGCAGTTGCTGGTACTCTTCGTTCACCGTGGCGCGGTTGCCGGTGAAGGTGGCCGAGGCCGACTGGGTGGACAGGGTCTTGAGCCGGTCCAGCGCCTGGCTGATGTTCTTCAAGCCGCCGTCGATGATCTGGAGCTGGCTGAGGCCGTCGTTGGCGTTGCGCACGCCCTGTAACAGCTCCGCCACATCGCTGCGGAACTTGTTCGCCACCGCCAGGCCCGCGGCGTCGTCGCCGGAGGCGTTGATGCGGTAGCCCGAGGTCAGGCGCGAAATGGTCCGGCCCTGAAAGTCGTTGTTGACGCGCAAGTTCTCCTGAGCGATCAGAGAGCTTACGTTGGTCTGAATGGTGAAAGACATGAGTAGAATCCTTTCTGTTGTTGAATCCGCCGGCCTTCCTGCCGGCGTCTGAGCCCCCCTTTCTGGAGGGGCTCATTATTGCGTATCGACCCGCGGGGAAAAAGCGAGCGGGCTTTTTGCCTTAGGCCGGCGGCTCTTCGACCGAATCGCGGCGCGGTGACGGTTTCTCGTCGCCGGAAGCGCCGGATCTTGCTGAGGACAAAGGCTTCTTCCTGGCACGCCGCTTGCTCCACCTTTCTTGATCGGAAGGAGGGATCTGCCCATCACATTCCAGGAAGCGGTCCGATCCCATGAATCCGGCCGCCTGGAAGCCGCCGCGCGGGCCTACCAGCAGGTCCTGGAGCAGCAACCCGGCCACGCCGAGGCTCTGCACCTGCTCGGCGTGCTTTACAGCCAACGTGGCGAGCACGAGGCGGCTATTCACCACATCCGGCAGGCGGCGGAACTGCGTCCCGGCCAGGCCGCGCTCCACGCCGATCTGGGTCTGGCCCTCCAGCAAGCCGGCCGGCTGGAGGAGGCCGAGGCATCCTACCGCCGCGCGCTCGCGCTCCAGCCAGGGTTCGTCGAGGCGCTGTTCAACCTGGGCAACGCCTTGCACGCCCTGGGCCGGCGCGAGGAGGCCGTCGAGGCCTACCGGTCCGCGCTGCGCGGCAGCCCGGAGGACATACGCATCCACAACAACCTGGGCAACAGCCTCAGGGAACTGGGCCGGGCCGCCGAAGCCGTGGCCTGCTACCGGGAAGCGCTGCGCCGCAACCCTCGTTACGCCGACGCCTGGACCAACCTCGGGCTGGCGCGCGCTGACGCCAGCGAACTGGAGGAGGCCGTGGGCTGCTACCGGAACGCTCTTCAAATCAACCCGCGCTCCCCCGAGACCCTCTACAACCTGGCTGCGGCGCTGCTCCAGAAGGGGCTGCTGGAAGAAACCGTGGAAGCGGCGCGTCTGGCTTTGCAGTTGCGCCCCCGGTTCTTCGAGGCCTGCCTGCTGCTGGGCAATGCGCTCAAGCAGTGGCGGCAGTTTCC
>VFZS01000216.1 GCA_016871095.1 Acidobacteriota bacterium | reverse complement strand
ACCTCGACTTCCTCTCCGCCATGAGCGGATAGGGAGCGCCGGCCGCGGCGCCGTGATATGTTCAAGCCATGGAGGATGCCCTCCGGCTGGTAACGCTGGAAGAGTTGGAGGCAGCTCGCGCCCCGCTCGCCTACTGGTTGAGCCGCCCGCCTGCCGAGCGCATCGCGGAGGTGGAGCGGTTGCGGCGCGAATACGTTGAGCGCCTCCGAGGAACGTGCTCCAGTGGAGCTTCAGAAGGACTTCGAGGATTTCTGCGTCTCGTTGAACGGCCGCAGCGTTGAGTACGTCATAGTGGGCGGCTACGCCCTGGCCTTCCACGGAGCCCCCCGCTTCACGGGCGATCTCGGCCGCGAAGCCTTCATCGCCAACGAGCAAGCCGTCGGGCGCGCCAAGGACCTGGCCGACATCGAAGCGCTGGGCGCGTCCGGTCAGGGCTGAGGGATCGGCAGCCGGATGGGACCGCCCAGACCAGGCGGATCAGGGCACTCCGGCCGCCAGGTCGCGTGCCAGCAGGTCAGCGCGCTGGGCCAGTCCGGCGGCCTGAACCAAGTCTCGCCCGCGCAGTTCCTGGGCCTGCCGGATGAAGGTGAGGACGCGGTCGAGAGCGGCCTTCTGCTCCGCCGTCAGCCTGCGACCCTCGATTTTCAGCAGCGCGCTTCTGGCCCGGGCCAGGGCCTGGTCGGTGAGCCGGGTGTAGCGCACCTGCTCATCCGCGGACAGAAGCTGGCCCAATTGGGGCGCGGGTCCGGGCGGCGGTTCCGGAGGAGCCGGCGGCGTGACCGGCGCGGGCTTAGGTTGCGGGACGGGCTTGGGGGCCGGCTCCGGCAGCCGGATCGTCTCGGTGTCCGGGGGTTGCTGAACCGTGGGCTGGGCGGTGGGCTTAGGCTCCGCGGGCGGCGGCGTGGGCGCTGGCACGGGCTGCTGGACCGGAGGCGGGGGCGGAATCGGAGGAGGGGTCTTCTTGCGGCGGAACGGATTGCAGCCCGCCGCCGTGAGCGCGAGCGCGAGGGCAAGCGCCAAGAACGGATTCGAGCCGGTTCGGAATGCCACAGTCACGCCGGAAGGGGAAAACGGAAACGGAACGTCGTGCCTTTCCCCATCTCGCTGGCGAAGTCGATTGTAGCATTGTGGAGCGCCACGACCCGGTAGGTCATGGCCAGTCCTATGCCCGAGCCACGGCCCTTGGTGGTGAAGTACAAATCGAAGATGCGGTCGCGGATTTCCGGCGCGATGCCCGGCCCCTGGTCCGTCACCAGGAGCTGATAGGCATCCGGGCGCCGTTCCACTTCGAGGCCCAGCCGGCCAGGCTGGCTCATGCACTCGAGGCCGTTGACCACCACGTTCATGACCGCCTGCCGGAGCAGCGCCTGGTCGGCGCGGATCGAGGCGGTCTCGGTGTTGGACGCCACCTCCACGCTAATGCCTTTTCTAGCCGCCTCCGGCCGCACCAGCGCCGCGATGTCGCGCGCCAGGCTCACCAGGTCAGTGTCCCCCAGCTTGAGTTCGAGCGGCCGCGTGAAGTCCAGCAGAGTGACCACCATCCGGTCGAGGTTGCGGATCTCGCGGGTGATGACGTCGATCTCCGGCTGCGCCTCGGGGGCCTTCTCGCCCACTTCCAGCTTGAGCATCTGCAAGTGCAGGTGGATCGAGTTGAGCGGGTTCTTGATCTCGTGGGCCACGCCGCGCAGGATGCGGCCCATGGCTTCGCGGCGGTACGAGACATCCAGCTCCGATTCGAGCTGCCGCCGGGACTCGGCGTCGCGCAAGGTGACCATGGCGCCGATGCGCTGGCGCGCCGGGTAGTCCTCGATGGCCTCCACGCTCACCAGCAGGCGGCTCACCGCGCCGTCCGGCGACTGCACCTCCAACGGGTGATCCTTGAGGGGTTCCTTGAGCCGGGCGCTGGCCTGAATCAGGGCGCCCAGGGGAGTGGATTCCGGGAACAGTTCCTCGAGGGGGCGGCCGATGGCCTGCCAGCGTCCCGGTCCCAGGTAGCGCTCGGCGGCGCGGCTGGCCATCACCAGTTTTCCGTGGCGATCGAACAGCAGCACCGCGTCTTCCAGCCGCTCGAGCAACTGCTCGACGTTGCCGCGCCACTGCGAGGCGCTCTCGGCGGCCCCGCGGACCTGCTCACCGAGCAGGTGGAGCTTGGACTGGATCGCCGCCAGCTCCCGGTCCTGCGTCGCCGACGGCAGCTCGGCGGCGCTCTGTCCCTGGCTGATGAGGTCGATCATGCGGGAAAGTCGCTCCAGCGGCCGCGCCGCGAGGCTCGAAATGAGGCCCGCCAGGACCGCCGCCAGCACCAGGCCCAGCAGGCTCACCACGGCCAGGTTCCGCACTTGCGGCACCACCGCGTTTCGCAGCAGCACCGAGGAAACCACCACACGAATGGTGAACACCGGCGGGTCCGTGGGAGCGGCCCCCAGAGGAACGCGCAGCTCCAGGTCCCGGGCGGAAGTGAGCACCTGGCGGAGCTTCTGAAGAGCGCCTTGCCGCCCCCATTCCAGCAGGCCGGAAACACGGGGCGCCGGCCGGTCCACCCGCTCGGGGTTGGAGGCGGCCACCACCACTCCCTGCTGGTCGCTGACCAGAATCTCGACCACCGAGCCGGAGCTGGCGATGGTGCTCACCAGAAACGAAGACAGCTCCGGGTCTTCGCGCACCACCCGGCGCCACAACGCCTTGGCTTCCTCCAGGCTGGCGGGAGCGGCTCGCGCGGATTGCTCCCGCACCCGCTGGAGCAGGAAGGTCTTCACCTGCTCGCCGGAGATGCGGGCCAGCTCGAGCACGTCCTCGAACTTCGCCTCGGCCAGTCCGTGCAGGTAGAGTCCCGACAGCGCCAGCGCCACCACGCCCACCAGCGCGACGATGAGCAGGCTCAGCCGGGTGCGCGGGGCCATGTCAGTCTGCGCCGGGGCCGTCCTCTTCCGGCGCTCCGGCCTCGCGGTAGGCCTTCAGCTTGGTGTGGAGGGTCTTGAGTCCGATGCCCAGGATGGCGGCGGCGCGGGTCTTGTTGTTGCCGGTATGGGCCAGCGTGCGCTCGATCAGCGCGCGCTCGGCCTCCTCGACGGTGGCGCCGACTCTCAGGCAGACGGCATCCTCGAGGCCCGGCGGAGGCTGCTCCGCCTTCCCGGGGGCGCCCAGTTCCGCGGGCAAGTGCCGCGTCCCGATGGCGCCTTCGCCCGCCAGGATCACCGCCCGCGAGAGCACGTTGCGCAGCTCGCGGACGTTGCCGGGCCAATCATGTTGCTGGAACGCCTCCAGGACCTCCGGCTCCAGCCCGGTCACCTTGCAGTCGTATTGCCGGTTCAGTTGACCGAGCAGGGCCTCGGTCAGCAGCGGCAGGTCCTCGATGCGCTCCCGCAGTGGCGGCAGCGCGATGTGGAACACGTTGAGGCGGTAGAACAGGTCCAGCCGCAGCTTGCCCTTCTGGATGGCCTCGTGCGGATCGCGGTTGGTGGCGGCGAGCACGTGCACATCCACCTCGATCTCCGCCTTGCCGCCCAGCCGGCGGACGTGCGAATCCTCGAGCACCCGCAGCAGCTTGGCCTGCGTGCCGACCGGCATCTCGCCGATCTCATCGAGCAGCAGCGTGCCCCGGTGAGCCAGCTCGAAGCATCCGGCGCGGCTGGAGAGGGCCCCGGTGAAAGCGCCTTTCTCGTGGCCGAACAGCTCGCTCTCGATCAGCGACTCGGGCAGCGCGGCGCAGTTGACCGCCACAAACGGCCCGTCGCGCCGCGGGCCCAGCGAGTGGATGGCCCGCGCCACCAGCTCCTTGCCCGTGCCGCTTTCGCCCGTGATGAGCACACCGGCGCTGCGTCCGGCCACCTGGCGCACCAGCGAGAATACTTCCTGCATAGGCGGGGACTGGCCTACCAGCTCGCCCAGCACGCCCTGGTAGCTCAACTGCCGCTGAAGCCGCTCGGTCTCTTCCCGCAGCCGGCTCTGAGAGGCGGCGCGCTCCAGCAGCAGGCTAAGCTCGGAGATCTCGACGGGCTTCTCCAGGAACCAGAACGCCCCCAGATCCTTCACCACCGAGACCGCCTTGTCGAGACTCCCGAAAGCGGTCAGCACGATGGCGGGCGGGCCACCGCCCTGGCGGCGAAGCTGCTCCAGCAGCCCGTGGCCATCCAGGCGGGGCATCATCAGATCGGTGACCAGCACGTGGGCGGGGAAGGTGTCCAGCTTCTCGAGGGCTTCCTGGCCGTCGGCGGCGGTTTCGGTGATGTAGCCCAGGGCCGCGATCAGGCGCGCCAGGGTGTGGCGCTGGTCGGGGTCGTCATCGACCACCAGCACGCGCGCCCGCGCCTCCGCCATGCCTTCATGGTAGTGCACTCCGCGTTCCACTATGGCGATGGCGTTCCAGGCCAGCCCTGGACCGCCCCGCCGAAAGCGCCGAGCCAGGCCACCGGCAACCCCGGGCTGACGGCCGCAACCAACCGTTGGTCGGCCGTGATCAGCGTCGCGGCGCGTTCGACCGCCACGGCGAGATACAGGCCGTCATAGACACTGCAACCATGGCTCCGGGCAATGCCGACCGCGTCCGGAAGCAGCGGCACGGTCGGGGCGCTTTCCAGACCGAACGCGAGTATGGAACGCAGCGCCCGGCGGCTGGTTGGCGAGTCGCACCGGCCCTGGCGCTCCGCTTTCCAGAAGACGTTGGCGAACTCGGCAAAGAACAGCTCCGGCACGATCAGCTCGGCTTCTCCGGCCACGTAGGCCCTGAGAACCAAGTCTGCCTCGGCCAGCAGCGGCTCCGATGCCGAGGCGAGGTACCACTTCACCGCCACACTGGCGTCCAGAACGTGGCGCCTCAACGGACCCGGTCCTCGCTAAGCATCTCTTCCGTGGAAGGTCCGGGGCCGCCCCAGAGTCCCTTCCTCCGGATCTTGAGCACAGCCCGGCTGAGCTCCGCCCTGCGCTTCAGCTCAGCACGCGTGGGGACGCTGTGCTCGAGGAGGCAGATGGTTTCCGCCGCTATGGAACGCCGGTTGCGCCGGGCCCGCTCGCGCAACGCCCCGTAGAGCTCCTCGGGGACATTCTCCACGTACAAGGTCGGCATTGCCATATGCTAGCACTTCTCTAGGCATGCTGGTGGGCTGATATCGTGGCTCGGACTCCAGTCTGCCGCCTCGACACCGCCAGTGGGCAGGCCTCCGGGGCGCCCTCTGCCTCTTGCCTTTCGCCTTCCACCTGTGGCCTGTAGCTTGCTGTTCGAGGTCTCGTGCCCTCAACCCAGTCACCGCAACTGCCGGGTGGTTTCGGCATTCCTGCCGCGGGCCGACGTGTCGTTTCCGCTTGGTGGCGCGGGCGGCGGGAACCGCAACCCCCCTTCTCACAGCGACTTGCGAGTATGGCACGGCGGGTGCTTCAACACCGGTGGATGTCCCAGGGAGAACAAAACATGGAACCGAATTCGATCCTGACAACGGAGAAGAAGCAGAAGACATTTGACGTGAAGTTCGCGGTGCTGGTAGGACTGGTGGCCGTGCTGGGAGTGGCGAACCTGCACGCCATCCGGCAGGCCAGCCGCGCGCACGACCGGCTGGACCAGGTTCACCGGTCGCTGGAAGCGCGCATCGCGGGCGTGAACGAGCAGGCCCAGGTGGTGGGCGCGCGCGCCGACCGGGCCACCGCGGAGTTGCACCAGCAGCTTCAGGACGCCCGCCGGACGGTGGCCGCCAACGCGGATCGCCGCGCCTCGCAGCTTGTGGGCAAGCTCGAGGCCGAGTACCGCCAGCAGCAGTCGGCCATTGCCAGCGAGATCGGGGAGGTCAAGCAGGCCGCCAGCAGCACCAGCCAGCAGGTCGCCTCAGTGGCCCAGGACGTCAGTGCGGTGCGCGGCGACGTCACCCAGACCCGCTCGGAACTGGAGAATGCGCGGGCGGAGCTGAAAACCGAAATGAAGAGCATGCGGGGCGATCTGGGCATCCAGAGCGGGCTGATCGCCACCAACTCACGCGAGCTGGCGGCGCTGCGCCAGTTGGGAGAGCGCAACTACCATGAATTCGCCGTCAACAAGAACGGGCGCGCCGTCAAGGTCGCCAGCATCAACCTGATCCTGCGCAAGACCGACTCCAAGCGTAACAAGTTCACCCTCGACGTGCTGGCCGACGACAAGCGCGTCGAGAAGAAGGACAAGAACATCAACGAGCCGGTGCAGTTCTACGTGTCGGGCTCCCGCCAGCCCTATGAACTGGTGGTCAACGAGGTGAAGAAGGACCGCATCGTGGGTTACCTGGCGGTTCCCAAGCTAGTGGAGTTGGCCACCCGTTGAACCCACCGGGGGATGCCCCCCAACTGGCAGCCGGTCACCCGAAGGGGACGCCAACAGGTCTCCTTGCCGGCTGCCAGTTCTTCACTTGCCCCCCCCTCTCATCGCGCTGGACCTCCCACCCCTGTTCCCTCGCCTGTGGCCCGAGACCAGTCTGAATGCCCGATCGTGCGGCAAATGTTTTATAATCAAATAGTTGCGGTAGTCCGTGCGATTTCGGCGCCGAGCGGCATGGATCGCGCGGCTGCCGCTAACCTTAGCTGCGCTAAGATCGTCTTTAGTTTAGAGAAGGTTCCGAGCGCCCTTGTGGCAGGGGGCGAAGGTATGCCGTCTGCCCGGGGGAAAGGTCACTATGAGGCCTCAAGAAAAGACTGCTCCGACTCCGGCCCCCGCGCCCGGCGAGCGCCCCGCGTTGAGCGAGGTGGCGGCTCCCCAACCGGGAGGGGGTCGCAAGCGCTGGCTCTGGGCGCTGCCCGGTGTTGTGGCGGTGCTGGCGGCGGGCGCCTACTACTTGCTCGTCTTACGGCAGGCTCCGCGCCCGGCGGCGGGCGCCGCCGGCGGCGCGCCCGCCCAGGTGCGCACCGCCAAAGTGTTTCTGGGTAACCTCGAGCGAAGCATCCGGCTGACCGGTTCTACCGCGGCGCAGAACTTCGCGGCTCTGGTGGCGCCGCAGATGCGCGGCGCCCGGCACGGCGTTGGGGAATCCAGCATTGCCCGTTCGACTACGGTTTCGGTTCCCAGCGCCGCGCGGCGGTCCTCCGGATCGGGCGGCTCCTCGGCCTTTTCCTCGTCTTCCAGTTCTTCCGGAGGCAGCTCGGGCGGTAGCGGCGGCTCGGAATCGGGCACGGGCGGAGGCAGCAGCCGAGGCGGCTCAGAATCCGTGCGCTCCTCCACCAGCCGCTTCGGATCCTCCGGCGGTTCCAGTGGCAGCGATAGAGGCAGCAGCGGCGGCGGCGGCGGCAGCGTGGGGACCCGCTCGACCTCCCAGCGTGGCGACCGCGGATCGGCGGGCGGCAGCGGGGGCGGTTCCAGCGGCGGGAGCCGTGGGCCCGCGAGCATGGGGGACTACCAAATGGTGTTACAGACGGTGGTTCCGCCCGGTTCCAGGGTCAAGAAGGGCGACGTGGTAGCGGAATTCGACCGCCAGTACATGCTGACCCGCCTGGACGACTACCGGGCCAGCGTGCAGCAGGTCGAGTCCAGCCTCGGGATTCTGAAGGCCAACCTCGAAGTGGACAAGAAGGCGCACCAGCAGACCATCCTGGTGGCCAAGTCGGACCTGGACAAGGCCCAAATCGACCTGAAGACGCTACCGGTGCGCTCGGAGATCGACTCCGAGCTGCTGCGGCTGCGGGAGGAGGAAGCCGCGGCCCGCTACAAGCAGTACCTGAGCGAGGTCAAGCACAAGGAGATCTCGCACGCCGCGCAATGGCGGATCGGCGAGCTGGAGCGCGGCGAGTCCAAGATCGAGCTGGCGCGGGCCGAGGCCAACGCCGAGCGCATGCTGGTGCGGGCGCCCATGGATGGCATCACGGTCATGACGCAGACCCTGCGCGGCGACCAGTTCGGGCAGATCCAGCAGGGCGACAACGTGTTCGCAGGCATGATGTTCATGCGCATCGTGGATCCGGACTCGATGATCGTCAATGCCACGATCAACCAGGCCGACAGTGAGCGGCTCCGCATCGGGGCCAAGGCGCGGGTGCGGTTCGACGCTTACCCGGACCTGGAGTTGCCGGCGCACGTGTACTCGATCGCCGCCATGCCCCGCAGCGGGGGCTTTCGCGGCACCTACGTCAAGGAAGTGCCGCTGGTGCTCAAGCTGGACAAGCTGGACCCGCGCGTGATTCCGGACCTCTCGGTGAGTGCGGACGTGGTGCTGGAGCGCGAGGAGCAGGCCACCGTGGCGCCGCTGGAGGCGGTCTTCCGGGACGGCGCGCAGGGCGCGCCTTTCGCTTTCCTGCGAGGTCCGCGGGGTTGGGAGCGGCGCGAGGTGGAGCTCGGGATGGCCAACAACGTGGCCGTGGCAGTGCGGTCCGGGCTGAGGCCAGGGGAAGTGGTGGCGGCGGAGCGGCCGCCGGTGCAAGCGAAGCTGTAAGGAGTGCGGCAGGGATGTCCAAGGACGTAAGACCGAAGCAGCGGCTGGGCC
>VFZS01000215.1 GCA_016871095.1 Acidobacteriota bacterium | reverse complement strand
GCGGACGTTGTTGCGCCCGGAGCGGAAGAACTCCTCGTCGGTCCAGTCGTCGCGGGAAGTCTCCACGTAGTAGCGCGCGTTCTCGCGGGCCCGCTCGTCCCAGTCCCGCTCCATGCGTTTCAACAGCTCGTCCAGGGCGAAATCCTCCATCCCTCGAATTGTAGCGCCGTGGCCGGTCCGCCCGCCGTGCTACAATCAAGTATCTTCCCCGGCTCGGAAGAGGTTTCCGTGGACAGGCTTACCCGTAAGGAACTGAAAACCGACCGCTTTGCCGTCGAGGTCGGGCATACCCTTGACTTCCTCACCACGCACCGGCGGCAGGTGATACGCTACGGCATCGTTGCTGCGGTCGTGGTGGTGGCCGCCCTCGCCGTGTATCTGTTCACCCGGCACCAGCGCAACGCCCGCCAGCAGGCTCTCGTGTCTGCCCTGCGCATCTACCAGGCGCCCGTTGGCTCATCCGAACCCGGTGGCTATCCCACGCAGGCCGAGCGGGACAAGGCCGTCGCGAAGGCCTTCGGGGAGCTTTCGGGACGTTACTCCGGCAGTGACGAAGCGGCCGTGGCGCAGTACTACCTCGGAACCCAGGCCGCTGACCACGGCCGCCTGACGGACGCCGAGAAAGCCTTCCGTGTGACCGCCGACTCCGGCCATGCTGGTTACGCATCCATGGCCCGGCTGGCGCTGGCTGAGATTTACGCCGGGCAAGGCAAACTGGCCGAGGCGGAGAAGCTCTTGCGCTCCCTGATGGAGAAGCCCACGCTGTTCGTTTCCAGGGAGCAGGCGACCATCGAACTGGCACGATTGCTTGGGCCCACCAAGCCCGCCGAGGCGCGCAAGCTGCTCGAGCCCCTGCGGACCCACGAGCGCTCCGCCGTCAGCCGGGCCGCGCTGACCTACCTGAGCACGCTTCCCGCGCAGTAGACCGGGGGCCCCGGATGCCGCCCCGCCTGGATGCTCTGCGGTTCCCGGCGCACCTGAGCCGCGGGCGCCGCTATGCCGAGGCGCCCCACCCTTATCGCAACCCTTTCCAGCGCGACCGGGACCGGATCGTGCACGCCCGCGCCTTCCGGCGACTGGAGGACAAGACCCAGGTCTTTACCGCGGGACTGTCCGACCATTTCCGCAACCGGCTCACCCACACCATAGAGGTCGCCCAGATCGCCCGCACCGCGGCCGCCGCCCTCGGCCTGAACGAGGATCTAACCGAAGCCCTGGCCCTGGCCCACGACATCGGCCATCCCCCTTTCGCCCACGCCGGCGAGGCCGAGTTGGACCGCCAGATGCGCCGCTGCGGAGAGCGCTTCGACCACAATCTCCATGCGCTACGCATTGTCGAGCGGTTCGAGCAGCGTTACGCCCGTTTCCCAGGGCTCAACCTCACCTTCGAGGTGCGGGAGGGCATGGCCAAGCATTCGCGCGATCCGCTCCCCGGGGAGGAACCGGCGTTGGAGGAGTATCTGCCGGGTCTGCGCCCGCCGCTGGAGGCCCAGCTCATCGACGTGGCTGACGAGATCGCCTACAACACCGCCGACCTGGACGACGGGTACTCCGCCCGCTTCTTCGATCTCGAGACCCTGGCCGCGGGCGTGCCCGATTATGCCCGCCTGCGGGAAGAGATCCTCCGGGAACTGCCGGAGGCGCCGGAGCGGGTTCACTTCCAGGAAGCCCTGCGGCGGCTGATTGATCAGTTGGTATCCGGGCTGATCGAGGGGGCCCAAGAGGCGTCATTGGCGGCCGGTGTGCGCGACGTGGAGGAGGTGCGCGGGCATCCCGCGCGCCTGGCCCGCTTCGCGCCCGAGGCCGCCGGGCTTAGCGCCGCGCTGAAGCAGTTCCTCCATCTGCACGTCTACAACTCGCCGGCTCTGGTGGAGGAACGCGGCCGCGCCGCGGGGCTGATCGCCGGGCTGTTCGAGTTGTTCCTGGAGCGTCCGGATCGCCTGCCGCCCGCCTACCTCGAGGAAACGGCGCGCCGACCGGTCTGCCACGTGGTGCGCGACTACATCGCCGGAATGACCGACGGCTTCCTGCGCCGCACTCACAACGAGCTGCTGGGCGGCGTCTCCGGCTGAGGCGGCGCGACGAAGGCCGACAGCTCCGCCGCGCGCACCCCATGGAGTCTGAGCAGCCGGCGGCACATCTCCTCGGCCAGTTGCTCGGGCGTTTCGTGCGGGTCGTGCTCGACTTCGACCTTCAGATACAAGGCGGTGCGGGGCATTCAGCCAATGATACGATATGAGTTGGCTTCCACCGCCATTTGCCAGCTCTGTGAGACTCGCCGCCCGCGCCGCGCCTGTCCGGGCGTCGGCGGCGACATCTGTTCGGTCTGCTGCGGCACCGAGCGGGAAGTCACCGTAACCTGCCCGCTGGACTGCCCCTATCTCCAGGACGCGCACCGTCACGAAAAGCTGCCCGAGCTGGACCCCGACCAGATGCCCAACCGCGACATCGATCTGACCGGCCAGTTCGTGGATGAGCATCAGCCGTTGATCAACTACACCAGCTTCTCGCTGCTGGATGCCGCGCTGAACACCCCGGGCACAGTGGACAGCGACCTGCGCGAAGCGCTGGAATCGCTGATCAAGACCTACCGCACGCGGGAAAGCGGCCTGTACTACGAGACGCGGCCCGCCAACCTGCTGGCCGCCGCCCTGCACCAGCGCATGCAGCAGGGCTTCGAGGATTACCGCCGGCGCCTGCGGGAGCGCACCGGG
This sequence comes from Acidobacteriota bacterium, assembly GCA_016871095.1. GTDB lineage: Bacteria > Acidobacteriota > Terriglobia > Bryobacterales > Bryobacteraceae > VFZS01. Next base: position 5,714 of record VFZS01000215.1, on the reverse strand, counting down.
GTGGCCGCGCTGCGCGACGCCGAGATCCTGGGCGCGCTGGTCTTCTGGCAGCGCATGGCGGTGCTTCACAACAATGGGCGGCGGCTGAGCCGCTCGTTTCTCGGGCTCCTGCGGGAGGCGCTGGCGGATGCCGGGCTGTCCCGGGGCCCCGGCGGCTGGCAGGCGCGCGGGCAGTCGCCGCTGGTTCTGCCTTAGGCCCCCGGGTGGCGGGGTACGATCAGGCAACCCTTCCGTTGCCGGCCTCCCCCTCTGATAGACTCGTGATGGGACCATGAACGCGAGGCTTCCGGAGGTCTTGGCCACCCTTAGGGCGCACGAGCCGGAGTTGCGCCGGCTGGGAGTGCGCCACGCCGGAGTGTTCGGATCGGTGGCCCGCGGGGAGGCGGGTCCGCACAGCGACATTGACGTACTTGTAGAACTGGATCCCCAACTACCCATGGGGATCTTCGAATACGCCCGGCTTAAGCTCTACGTCGGCGAGCTGCTCGGTGGGGGAGGGGACGTGGTGAGCCGCACCAGCCTCAAGCCGGTCCTTCGCGACCATATACTGCGCGAATCGGTCAATGCCTTCTAGGAATCCTGCCCAGCGGCTGCGGGAGATCGTTGAGAACATCGACGCAATCCAAGCGTTCACCGCGGGCATGGACTTCGCAGGCTTCGCCGCGGACCGCCGGACCGTGTACGCCGTGACTCGGGCCCTGGAGATCATTTCCGAGGCGTCGCGCCGGCTCCCGGAGGAGTTGAAGGACCGGCATCCGCACATTGACTGGGTAGCAGTCGCCGCCGCCGGAAACGTCCATCGGCACCAGTACGAGGCGGTGGATGAGACCCTGCTCTGGCACACCGTCCAGCACAGCTTGGGTCCGATGCGGGAGGCAGTTGCCGGAGAACTCAAGCAAGCTGGCAGCCCACGCGGGGGAGGCTGAGGGCAGCCCAACTTACACCGCCGCGCGCACTTCCACCTGGGCGTAGATCTCGCGGGTTTCTTGCAGGGAGGCGAAGCGCACGCCGGGCAGGCGGGCGGAGGCAGTGCCGGCGGCGACGCCCCAGCGCACGGCGTCGGCGAAGTCCCCGCCTTGGCGTATCGCCCATACAAACGCGGCGGCCTGGGCATCGCCCGCGCCAATGGGGCAGACGGCCTCCACGCGCGGCGGGATCACCTCGACGGCATGCCCTTGCCAGGCGCCCACGGCCCCGCGGCTGCCCAGCGACAGCATCACCGCCTCGGCGCCCATCTTGCGAATCCTGGCGGCCGCTTCCAGAAAGTGGGGCCGCGTCAGCAAGGCGGTGCTCAGCAGCCGCTCGGCTTCCTGCTGGTTGGGCGATACCACCGAGGGCGCCGCGGCCACGCCTTCCGCCAGGGCTTCGCCGTCGGTGTCCAGCAAGGTCTTCACGCCGTGCTCGCGGGCCTCCTGGATCAGCCTGGCGTAGAAATCCGGCGGCACTCCCGGCGGGAGGCTGCCGCAAATCATGAGCCAGTCGGCCGCGGGCAGATGAGACCGCACCACCTTCTCCAGGCGGTCCACCTCGGCCGCGCTCAGGTAGGGACCAACCTCGTTGAGCTTCACGCTCAACCCCTGCCGGTCCGTAATGGTGAGGTTGGTGCGGATATCGTTGGCGATGGGGACCCGTATCACGGGGAAGCCGCAATCGCTGAGGAATCCTTCCCAGCGCGCCCCCGACTCCCCACCCGAGACGGCGATCGCCGTGGTCGGCCCGCCGAAGGAGTGGATCACGCAGGAGGCGTTGATGCCGCGTCCGCCCGCGGACTCCCCGGCCGAGACCATGTAGGCCCGGTCCTCGAAGACCAGGCGGTCCACCATCACGGTGCGATCGATGGCCGGATTGACCGTCAGAGTCAGGATCAAGCTTCCATTCTACCCGTAGCGCCCAGCCGCCCGGCGCCGACAGCGTTTGCAGGAAGTTGCGCAAAGGGGGAGGTGAGGGCTATACTCTGCTCAGCTAGGACTCCGCAGGGAGGTTCTGGCTTGAATGGTGGGCGCCCGCGGGGGCGCCCGGGAGAACAGGGAAGGGGGTTTCTTGTGAGAGGAAAATTCCGTGTGTTCTTGGCGCTGATCCTGCTCTGCTCAGCGTTGTCCGCGCAGGTGATTTCCAGTTCGGTCAAGGGTACGCTGGCCGACCCCAGCGGGGCCGCTGTGCCCGGGGCCACCTGCACGCTGAGCAACCAGGCCACCGGCGCGTCCATGAGCACTACCTCGGCCAGTGACGGTTCGTTCACTTTTCCGAACGTGCTGGCCGGAACCTATAGCCTCAAGGCCCAGGCCGCGGGCTTTAAGATCACCGAGACCCGGAACATCGTGGTGACGGCCAGCGAGACCCGTGTTATCAGCAGAATCACCCTGCAACTCGGTGAAATCAAGGAGACGGTGAGCGTAACCGCCGAGGCCGCGGCGCTCCAGTTGGCCAGTTCCGAGAAGTCCGGCACCATCACCGTGGACCAGCTTCAGAACATCGCGGTGCGCGGACGGGATTTCTTCACCTATCTGCTGACCGTCCCCGGTGTGGTGGACAACTTCTCCCAGCGCCGCGAGACCATGTCGCCGGACTCGATCCGCGGCACCTTCATCAACGGCGGCCGCGAGAACCAGAAGAACCTGGCCGTAGACGGCATAACCGATCTGGACACCGGCTCGAACTCCACCGTGCACTTCCAGCCCAACATGGATGCCATCTCCGAGATCAAGATCATGACCACCAACTACCAGGCCGAGTTCGGGCGCAGCGGCGGGGGCGTGATCACGGTGATCACCAAGGGCGGCGCGAAGGATTTTCACGGCACGGCTTACAATTTCTACCGGCACGAGAGCCTCAACGCTAACAGCTTCTTCAATAACCGGACCGGAACGAAGAAGGCGCCTTACCGCTACCGCATCAGCGGATACTCGGTCGGCGGCCCGGTCTACATCCCGGGCAAGTTGAACACCAACCGGGACAAGCTGTTCTTCTTCTGGTCACAGGAATACACCGGGATGAAGCGGGATTACGGCACGCGCTTCGTCAACATGCCCACCGAGCTGGAGCGCCGCGGCGACTACTCGCAGAGCCGCGACGTCAACGGTGCGGTGATCCGGGTCAACGACCCGCTCACCGGGGCGCAGTTCCCGGGCAACGTGGTTCCGCAGGCGCGCATCAACAAGCTGGGACAGTCCATCCTGAACTTCTACCCGCTGCCCAACTACACCGAGACGGACCCGCGCCAGGTCTACAGCCGGAACTTCCGCTCAGCTTACAGCGGCGCTTACCCCAAGCGGCAGGACATGGTGCGGATCGACGCCAACCTGTGGCCCTCCTTCCAGGTCTACTGGCGCTTCATCAAGGACAAGGACGAGCAGGATACTCCCTATGGCATGTGGGTCAATGGCGGCATCAACTACTACCTGACGCCCACGCGCTTCGGGCAGCCGGGCAAGGGGCAGGTGGTCCACATGACCAAGATGTTCTCGCCCACCCTGGTCAACGAGTTCATCTTCGGCAAGAGCCGCAACAACCTCTATTTCGACCCGGTGGACAAGAGCCTGGTAGACCGCTCCAAGATGGGCAACCCGCCGCAATGGTTCAAGGACAGCTCGGCGACGACCTATCTGCCCTCGGCCTCGGTCAACTACATCCCCAACGTGGCTTTCGGGGGACAGCCGGCCAACACCGTCAACTCCGGCATGGGCAACGTCCCTTACCAGAACTGGAACGACATCTACAGCTTCGTCGACAGCATCAGCAAGGTATGGCGGGCCCACAACCTGAAGGCGGGCGTTTATATCGAGCGCACCGGCAAGTTCCAGGTGGGCGGCGGCAACTGGCGCGGGGCGTTCAGCTTCAGCCGCGACACCAATAACCCGTTCGAATCCGGCCATAGCTACGCCAACGCCCTGCTGGGCAACTTCACCTCTTACTCGGAGGCCAACGCCCGTGTGGACGGCGACTGGTGGTTTTGGAACGTGGAGTGGTTCGTCCAGGACAACTGGCGGGTCACCCCCCGTCTGACGCTGGACCTGGGGATGCGCTTCTACCATCTGCCCCCCATGGAGGATTTGAACCGCACGCTGGCCACCTTCGTTCCCAACCTGTACGATCCCAAGAAGGCTCCCGCTCTGTACCGGCCGGCCCGGGACGCGTCCAACCGGCGTGTGGCGCAGGACCCCATCAGCAAGGCCTTCGCCCCCGTGCCGCTGATCGGCCAGTACGTGGCCAACTCCGGTGATTACGCCAACGGCGCCGCTATCGGCGGCAAAGACGGTTTCCCGCCAGGCCTGATGACCACACCCTTCCTGGCCTTTGGGCCGCGCCTCGGCTTCGCCTACGACGTGTTCGGCAACGGCAAGACCGCGCTGCGTGGCGGCTTTGGCATGTTCAAGGACCGCCTCCAGGGCAACCCCACCTTCAACACCAACGGCAATCCGCCTATCGCTTACTCACCGACACTGTACTACGGCAGCCTCGACACCTACGCCACCTCGGGCGGCGCCATCGGTCCGTCCAACGTGTCCACCTTGCTGGGCTTCAACAAGCAGTCCACGACCATGAACTTCAGCCTCGGTATCCAGCAGCAGGTGTGGAACACCACCCTGGACGTCTCCTACGTGGGCGGGCTGTCGCGGCACCTGATGGCCAGCCGCAACCTGAACCCCATTCCCATGTACGCGCGGTTCGACCCGGCCAACCAGGATCCGACCCAGGCGGCGGGGCGGCCACTGCCCGACAACTTCCTGCGGCCCTATCTGGGGTGGGGCGATATCAACCTGCGCCAGAACAACTACACTTCTAACTACAACTCGCTCCAGATCGCGGCCAACCGGCGCTACACGCGCGGCTTGCAGTTCGGCCTGGCCTACACCTTCTCGAAAGCCCTGGGGGTGGCCGATGGCGACACCACGGGACTGAGCCCGTACTTCTCGCCGCGCCGGCGCAACTACGGCCCACTGGGCTTTGATCGCACTCACGTGTTCGTGTTCAACTACATATACGACACGCCCGAGCTCGCCCAGCGCATGGGCGTGCGTCCCCTGCGCTGGGTGCTGGATAACTGGCAGTTGAGCGGCATCACCACCTTTGTCAGCGGCTCTCCTTTCACCCCGGGATTCTCCACCACCGACGGGCAGGACATCACCGGCTCCAGCGAGGGCACACGCATCACGGTGGTCGGCAGGCCGGAGCTCTCCAAGAGCGAGAAGACCTTCTACCGCACCTTCAACACCGACGTCTTCCGCCGCACCCCGCTGCGCGACTTCGGCAACGCCGGGGTCGGCCTGCTGCGCGGCCCGGGCGTGAACAACTGGGACTTCGCCATTTCCAAGCGGGTCCCACTCGGTTCCGAGCAGCGCTTCCTCCAGTTCCGCACCGAGTTTTTCAACGCCTGGAACCATACCCAGTTCTCGGGCCTGGACAGCGGCTTCCGCTTCGACCTGCAAGGCGTCAACCAGAACGCCAACGTGGGCGCCTACACCGGGGCCCGCGATCCGCGCATCATCCAGTTTTCGCTGAAGGTGTTCTTCTAAGCCGAAGGCGCCGGCAACGAGAGCCACGAGCCGCCGCCCCGCACGGGGCGGCGGCCAAGGCCGGCCAGACCGCTGCCGGGCAGGAGTGATATAATGTGTGGCTAGAGGTGTTACATGCCTGTCAAGCGTGCTTCCAGCATCATCCGCCGCAGCGTGGCGCTCCCCCGGCCTCTGGTCGAGGAGGTGATGGCGGCCGAGAGG
>VFZS01000214.1 GCA_016871095.1 Acidobacteriota bacterium | reverse complement strand
GAGTACTTCTTGCCCATGATCTCGACGCGGGCATCGTTGTGATCGCCGCGCACGACCTTGTAGGGAACCAGGCGCATCTCCTCGGCCACCTCATCGAGGCGGCGGCCCATGAAGCGCTTGATGGAGAAAACGGTGTTCTCCGGGTTGGTGACGGCTTGGCGCTTAGCCACCTGCCCGACCAGCCGTTCTCCGCCCTTGGTGAAGCCCACCACGGAAGGCGTGATGCGGCCGCCTTCCTGGTTGGGGATGACGACGGCTTGGCCGCCCTCGGTGACGGAGACGGCGGAAAAAGTAGTACCCAGATCAATGCCGATGATCTTGCTCATGCGAGGTAAGCCTCCTGGAATGATAGAGAAAAAGGCGGATGCCCGCCTTAGTCAAATACCATTATCAAACTTTAGTCCCCCATTGTCAAGTGCCGGCCAACAGCTTGGAGGACTTCCTGGGCCCCCTGGGCCGTGGAACGCCCCCTCTGGCCCCTGGAGCTGAAGCTACAATAGCAGAGTGGGCAGGCCGGGGACCTGTAAATGACGATGACGGCAGCCATTGACTTCATGGTCCACCACTGGCGGGAGCTGGTCACTCCGGCTGCGGTGCTGCTGGCGGTGCTTGCGGTGGGGTGGTTCGCACGGAGGCTGCTGTTCAAGGCCTTACGCCGGTGGGCGGAGGGAACCGCGCTGAAGTTCGACGACCTGGCGGTGCAGGCGCTCAAGGGCCCGTTCATGTTGTGGGTGCTGATCCTGGGGCTGCATCTGGCGGTGCAGTCCTCGGAGCTGCCCACCCGCGCAATCGGTGTGGTCGCCAAGGTGCTTCTGGTCCTGTGGATCATTTCCTTGACGATGGTGGCGGCCCGGCTGGCGGCCACTCTCATCAAGCAGTACGGCGTGGCCGAGGGGGCGCTGCCCGTCACCACGCTCACCCAGAACCTGGCGCGCCTGGGCGTGTTCACCATCGGCATCCTGATCCTGCTGAACAGCCTGGGCATCTCGGTGACGCCCATCCTGACCGCGCTGGGCGTCGGCGGCCTGGCCGTCGCGCTGGCGCTTCAAGACACGCTTTCGAACCTGTTCGCCGGCTTTTACGTCAGCGTGGCGGGACAGGTGCGGCTGGGCGACTACGTCAAGCTGGACAGCGGCGAAGAGGGCTACGTCACCGACATAACCTGGCGGAGCACCACCTTGCGGGCGCTGCCCAACAACCTGATTGTGGTGCCCAACGCCAAGCTGGCCCAGGCCATCGTCACTAACTACTACCTTCCCGAGAAGCGGATGTCGCTGCCCATACCCGTCCGCGTCAGCTACGACAGCGATCCCGACGTGGTGGAACGCATCCTGATCGAGGAGGCCGTCAAGGGCGCCCGGGATATTCCCGGGCTGCTGGCCGAGCCGGCCCCCGTGGTGCGCTTCATCCCGGGTTTTGGGGACTCGTCCCTGGACTTCACTCTGATCTGCCAGGTGGGCGAGTTCGTAGACCAGTACCCGGTCCAGCACGAGTTGCGCAAACGAATCTTCAAGCGCTTCCGCCAGGAAGGCATCGAGATGCCGTTCCCCATCCGCACGGTCTACCTGAAGGAGCGGGGCGCCTTCCCTCGGGAGCGGTCTTCTGACGGGTAGAGATCCGGGACCACTCCACGTTTTCGGGGAGGGAAGTCCGAAACACGGGCACTGTCCCCCGCCGCTCCTACTCAGGAATGCGGCTCGCAGCGGAAGAACAGCATTCCCAGCGGTGGCAGGGTGATGGTGAGCGACTGCCGGCGGCCGTGTATGGGAACGGGGACGGTGTGCGCGCCGCCCAGGTTTCCCTGACCGCTTCCGCCGTATTCGGGGGCGTCGCTGTTGAGGATTTCTCTCCAGAAACCCTTGTGGGGAGCGCCCAGACGGTAGTTGTGGCGAGGCACGGGGGTGAAATTGACCACCACCAGAACGGTGTCGTTCGGATGGTAGCCCTCCCGCAGGAAGCTGATGATGCTGTCGTCGGCGTCGTGGCAGTCGATCCACTCGAAGCCCGCTCCGCCACAGTCGTGCTGGTGGAGCGCGGGCTCGCTGCGGTAGGTCCGGTTCAGGTCCTCGACCCACCGCTGCACGCCCTGGTGGGCGGGGTATCCCAGCAAGTGCCATTCCAGGCTCTCGTCATGGGCCCACTCCCGCCACTGGCCGAATTCGCCGCCCATGAACAGCAGTTTCTTGCCGGGCTGGGCGTACATGTAGCCCAACAGCAGGCGCAGGTTGGCGAATTTCTGCCAGTCGTCGCCGGGCATACGGCCCAGCAGGGACCCCTTGCCGTGAACCACCTCGTCGTGGGAGAGCGGCAGCACGAAGTTCTCGCTGAACGAATACAGCCCGCGGAAGGTCAATTGATGATGATGGAAGCGGCGGAACAACGGGTCCTGGGCCACGTATTCCAGGGTGTCGTGCATCCATCCCATGTCCCACTTCAAACCGAAGCCCAAGCCCCCCAGGTAGAGGGGGCGGGAGACCATGGGCCAGGCGGTGGATTCCTCGGCCATGGTCTGAACGTCGGGGAAGTGCCGGTAGACCTGCTCGTTAAGCGTGCGGAGGAAGTCGATGGCCTCCAGGTTCTCGCGCCCCCCGAAACGGTTGGGGATCCACTCGCCCTCCTGGCGGGAGTAGTCCAGGTAGAGCATGGAGGCAACCGCGTCCAGGCGCAGCCCGTCGGCGTGGTAGCGGTCGAGCCAGAACAGGCCGCTGCTGATGAGGAAGCTGCGCACCTCATGGCGGCCGTAGTTGAACACCAGGGTGTCCCAGTCGCGGTGCACGCCGACGCGGGGGTCGGAGTGTTCGAAGAGGTGAGTGCCGTCGAAGTAGCCCAGCCCGTGGGGATCGTTGGGGAAGTGGGAAGGCACCCAGTCCAGGATGACGCCGATGCCGTTCTGATGCAGGCAGTCGATCAGGCACATGAGATCCTGCGGCGTCCCGTAACGGCCGGTGGGAGAGAAATGGCCGGTCACCTGGTAGCCCCACGAGCCATAGAAGGGGTGCTCCATGACGGGGAGGAACTCCACGTGGGTGAAGCCCATATGCTTCAGGTATTCCGGCAACTGCGCGGCCAGCTCCCGGTAGGTCAGGGACCGGAAGTTGTCTTCAGGCACACGCCTCCAGGAGCCGAGGTGGATCTCGTAGATGGACATGGGCTGGTCGAGAGCGTTCCTGCGGCCCCGCTCCCGCATCCAGTCCGAGTCATTCCACTCGTAGGCCAGGTCCCACACCACGGAAGCCGTTTCCGGGGCCACCTGCGAGGCCAGGGCGAAGGGATCCGCCTTGTCGGCGCGGAATCCGCCGTAGCGGGAGACGATGTGGTACTTGTAGCGCTGCCCCGGACCGACGCCGGGGATGAAACCCTCCCAGATTCCGGATTGATCCCGAGGAAACAGGCGGCAAGTGGCCGGATCCCACCCGTTGAAGTCGCCCATGACGCTCACCTGCTCGGCGTCGGGCGCCCATAGGCCGAAGTGGGTCCCCGCCTCCCCGTCCTGGGTGGCCAGGCGTGCCCCTAGCTTGTCGTAGAGGCGGTAGTGGGTTCCCTCGTTGAAAAGGTGCAGGTCGTCGGGAGTGAGAATGCTGTGCGGTCGAACCACGTGGCGGCTGACCTCCTGTGCCGAGTATATCCAGGATGCCCCGCAAAGGGGGCAGCCGGCCATGCCGCTGGCGTCGTCGCGTCCTGGGCGAGGACTGGCGATCGCGCCTGGGGCGGTGGAGGCCACCGAGCGTGTGCCGTCCCGAGCCGAACCGCCAATAGCCAAGCCCCGGAGGCCGATCCGGTGCACGTCAAGATCCAAGTGTACTTCGAGCCGCAGAAGGCCGAGTCCAGTACCATGCTCCACCACGCGCAACGGGCCCGAGGCGTAGCTGCCGTCCGCTTTGCGGGTGGTCCAGCGCGTGAGGGCGGCAGCAGGCACGGTATTGGACAAGCCCCGCCGCCATTGGTTTCCGAGGAGGCGCCGGTATTGGTGGCCACGTTGATGGCTTGCACCCCGGCGCCTGGAATCACCGCACCGCTGGGGTGTCGGTGACCCGGCCGACGATGGCGGCCCGCAACTCCTGGCCGCGGCCCAGGACGGTGGAAGTCAGCAGCGCGGTCAAGACGGCGTTGATGGCTCGCACGCGCGGTCCCCTTTTCGTTGATAGAGGCTCCGCCCTCGGGGGAGGTCGCGCCCATCACGCATGCCCAGGCGAAGACGGCGCGACAGCCTCGCCCTTGCGGACCTGGCGGCCGGAATCCGTCAGTTCCTGGAGCACCAGTTGGAAGTCCCCCGCGCCACGCGAGCGCCGGCCTCGCAGATACGGGGCGCGCAGGAACACGCTGTGCTCGGCGGCCGTGGTTCCGGTCAGCCGGATGGTCTGCTCAAGAGGCCCCGAACGGACCAACACCGTGCGAACGGCAGTCGGCGGGCTGGGCCGGAGAGGGCCGGCCAGCGTGTCGCGATAGTGGATGGCCAACCCCGCCACGACCACCACGGCGGCTGCCGCCAGCCACCAGGGGAACCGCCCCCGCGGGGGTTCCGGACGCCGGGCGGGCACTTCCAGCCTGGGCCGCCGCTTTGTGTACTGCGATGCCCAGCACGACTCTCCCAATCGGCTCTGTTCTCCTCCTGAATCAGGCGCTTCCAGCGCCCGTGCTCAGCCGCACCGCGGCCGTCCTCTCGTGCTCCCCCTTCCAGTCCAGGAACCCCTGCCGGATGACCCAGGAAACCTCCGAGTGATGCAGGGGCTTCAGCAGAAGGTCGTAAGCGCCACGACTGAGCATGTCGGCCCACAGCCGCTCGTCAGCCCGCCTGGAAATCCCGATCAGCCGGGGCGCCGGACTCCAGTCCACGGCGCGGATCTCGTCCAGCAACTCCGCCCAGGAGCACTCGCCCAGGTCGCACTCCGCCACCACCAGCGCGACCGGTTGCGCGCGCAGCAAACTCACGCCCTCGCTGAAGTTGCGCGCACCGAGAATCCGCCAGTTCGCGGGCAGAGCCGCGCGGAGGAACGTGTGGTCCCGCTCGTCGGGACTCATGATCAGGGCGCTCCCGCCCTCCTGCGGCCTGGCCACAACCCACGGCGCCACCACCGGCTGCGCTGTCATAACCCCGCTCCCATGCACCACCGCCCTCCTTACAGCGTTTTCACCTTCGCTACGGTCTCTAAGACCGCGGACTAGCTGGCCAGCGCCAGCGGTTCTTCCCAGGGCTCTCCGGCTGCCGGCCCCCCCGCCTGTTCAGCCTTTTCCTGGCAAATCACACAATACGGAGACCAGGGCACGGCCTGAAGGCGCTTCAAGGGGATCTCGCGATCGCAGGAGACGCACTGCCCGAAAGTCCCCTCCCGGATATGGCGGAGGGCTGCCTCCACCTGGCGCAGCGAAGCGGCTTCCGCGTGTATGGTGCGGACCGCCAGGTCGCGCTCGGACAGCGCACGGGCCTGACCATCCCCTCGACAGGTGAACCCGAGCCGGATTTCGAGGTATCCCAGACTCATACGGGACCCTCCTGGCTGATAACCGGCTTGCCGTGCCGCAGCCGGGCGGCGGGCAGTTCCTCCCCCGCAGGCCGGCTTGCGTATTTCTGCCGGTCCTCCGACTTCGCGGAGGTTACTTCAAGCTACCGCTGCCCGCCGCCCGGTTGCGACGCGACGGGAACCCAGTCCGATCGCCAGATCAACGCCCCACTATTGGGGGCGTCCCCTCACTGTCCATTCTGCGGCCCAAGCGGCGACGGGTGAATACCCTCGATAGGGTATGCGGGCGGGCTTTTCCCGTGAGGCCCGCCAAGTGACTGCAAGAACAGAGACTTGCGCTCGGGTTCCCGGGCTAAGCGGCGATCAGACCGGACCGTGTGGCATGGCGCGCCAAATCCGCCATGGTGCGAAGCCCCAACCGTTCCATGGCGAGACATGGCGCTGGTCCCGGCCATCCGCGGAGCAGACTGCCCGGCGGGGCAACAGGGTTTGTCTGGAAACTCAGTTACGCCGCGAAAGGCGGCTTCCTGCCAGTCCCTGCCTGAGAGAAGCGGGCTAGGGCTGGCGAGGTATGCGCGAAACCGGCGCGAAACCCGTGCGAAATCCTCACCCCGCGCGGCCCAGGTGGAGGGTGACGATGCCGCCGCTCATGAGTTCGCAGGTGACGCCGTCGAAGCCCGCTTGGCGGAGGTCCGTGGCGAGTTCGTCGGGCGAGGGGAAGCGGCGCACGGAGGCGGGCAGGTAGCGGTAGGCGGTGGGTTCGCCGGATATGATGCCGCCCGCCAGCGGCAGCACGAAGCGCGAGTAGAAGCCAAACAGCGCGGCCCACCATCGGTGGGAAGGCCGGGAGAACTCCAGGATGGCGAGCGTGCCGCCGGGCTTGAGCACGCGGCGCATCTCCTCGAGACCCGTGTGGTAGTCGGTCAGGTTACGGAAGCCGAAGGCGATGGTGATCAGGTCGAGCGAGGCGTCGGCGAAGGGGAGGCGCAAGGCGTCGGCTTCGACGAGGGCGCAGCGGGGGGCTTTACGTCGCGCCAGCGCGAGCATGGCGCGGGAGAAGTCGCAGCCAATCACGGGCAGCGGGCGCCCGGCCTGCAAGGCCAGCAGCAGGTCGCCCGTGCCGCAGCACAGGTCGAGCACACGGGCGCCGGGCTGGGCCAGGCTCCCGCTCAGGCGGCAGGCGGTGCGCGCGCGCCAGCGGCGGTCCTGGTTGAAGGAGAGCAGGTGGTTGAGCAGGTCGTAGCGAGGCGCCACGCGGGTGAACATGGTGCGCACCCATGCGGCGCTCGGCAGGGCGCCTCGGGCGCGGATCATCCCAGCGCCTCCGCAATGGCTGCGCGCACCAGGGCTTCGTCGATGTCCGGGACCACGCGCACCTGCCCGATGCGCTCCGGGAGCACGAAGTGAACGCGCCCCTGGATGGTCTTCTTGTCGCTGCGCAGGCGGCGGGCGAGCGCCTCCGCGGCTACGCCTTCAAGCGGCGGGATGGGTCCGTAGAGGTCGATGGCGCGGCGGATCTCGGCGGCCTCGCCGGAGGGCAGGCAGCCCGTGCGCTCCGCCAGGTGGACCGCGGCGCGCATGCCGAAGCCGACCGCTTCACCGTGCAGGAAGCGCGCGTAGCCGGTCTCGGCTTCCAGGGCGTGGCCGATGGTGTGGCCGAAGTTGAGGATGCGGCGCAGGCCGCTCTCGCGCTCGTCGGCGGAGACCACCTCGGCCTTGATGCGCACGGATGCGGCGATCATCTGCTCGAGGATGTCCGGCGCGCGGGCCAGAACCTGATCGCGCCGCTCCACCAGCAGCGCAAACAGCGCGGGACTGCGGATGATGCCGCACTTGAGGACTTCGAATAGCCCGGCGCGGTACTCGCGTTCGGGGAGGGTCTCGAGCACGGAGGGGTCGATCAGGGCGGCCAGCGGCTGGTGAAACGCTCCGACCAGATTCTTGCCGGCCACCAGGTTCACGCCGGTCTTGCCGCCCACTCCGGCGTCCACTTGCGCCAGCAGCGTAGTGGGGGCCTGGATCACGGGGATGCCACGCATGAACACTGCGGCCAGGAAGCCGCCCAGGTCGTTGACGATGCCGCCGCCGAAGGCGACGAGGAGACTGGAGCGGTCGCCGCCGCGGACCACCATCTCCTCGGCCAGCGTCTCGACCTCCGCCAGCCGCTTGCGCTCTTCACCGCCGGGGAAGAAGAGCATTTCGGCGTCGCGCCCCAGGCGCAGCCGGGCGCCGTGCAGCCGCCAGACGTCCTCGGTGGTCAGCACGAACAACCGCCCGGCGCGCGCTGGCACGAACTCCGCGGCCCGCGCCAGCACGCCGCGCTCGACCACGGCCTCATAGGTGCGCTGCGGCGTGGCCACCACGAAGCAAGGCATAGGAACCGTTGTAGCACGCTCCGGACGGCCTCGCGAGTCGCCACCGGTCGGCGCCGCTAAGCGTCAGGTGCGCCGGTTGCCTGGTTACTTGATCCAGCTCGCCGGCTCTATTCCGCTGCCCTCGATGATTGCCCGCATAGTCCCCAGCGGGAGGATTCGCCCGCGGTGATACGACACAATCACCTGCTTGCCGGTGGAAACGTTGCGCCACTTCTGGTGGCTGCCGGCGGAACCAGCGAGAGCGAAACCATGGCGCCGCAGGACCGAGATCACTTCAGCAGCCGTCAATCGCGGCGTGCCGCGCTCACCCCACCGTCACCTCTAACAGTCTCGCAGTCGGCGACAAGTCGATTTCGGCAGGCGAGAGGTAGAGTTGAATCGCTTCCTCGATATTGCGCCTGGCTTCTTCTTCGGTGTCGCCTGCGGTGGCGCAGCCAGGCAGTTCGGGACAAACGGCGGAGTAGCTCCCGGCTTCCGGGTCATACTCCAAAACCACGCGAAACCTCATGTTTGCAGTATAGCGCCGGATCTGCCTTCTGCCCCAGCCCCCGGGGCCGCTGAAACCCCCGGCCCGACCGCAGCACGGCGGGGACGCGGCGGGCGA
>VFZS01000213.1 GCA_016871095.1 Acidobacteriota bacterium | reverse complement strand
TCCAGGGCCAGCCAGGCAGTCTGCAATCCGATGGACCTCCAGGGGGAAGCGTGTAACTCCCATTGGAGCATGCCGTCAGGGGCCGGTTCAACCGGGGGCACCCAAACCCGGGGACAGCCCGCGTGTTTCCGAATTCAAGGAAACATGCGGGCTGTCCCCGCTATCCGCCAGGGGCAGCTCACCGGATGCAGCGCACCCGGACGGGCAGCCTGGGAGTCCGCCAGTTCGGATCCGCCGTGACCGCCGGCACACCGCAGCGCTGGGCCAGAGCCAGGCAGGCGCGATCACCCAGCGAGAGGCCACGCGAGCGGGTCAGGGGCTCCAAGCGAGCGGCCGCCCGGGCGTCGTCCAGGGCAAAGGGCAGCACAGCAAGTTGAAGGTTATCCACCGCCTTGGCTGCGTCCGCGGGAGAGGCGCCCAAGCGTTGGAGCTTGGCCAGGACCTCGGCGGCATTGACCGCGCTGAGCGCGGCTACCGGAAGCAGCGGCTCGACCAGGGCGTGCCCGTCCTCGGCAAACACCAGAGCCAGGACCGCCGAGGAGTCCAGCACGCACTCAATCGCCATGGGCTTCGCGCCTCGCTTCCGCTTTGCGCTCGGCCAGGAACTCGTCCACCACCGGGCGGTCAGCCCTGGCCAGGGTCCGCGCCCATCGCTGAACCCGCTGGAGCGCCTGCTTTCTGGTCTCCAGCGTCAGCCTGGGGCCCTCGTCCGTTAGTATCACCTCCGAACCGGCCCCCACCCCGTGCCGCTTGCGCCATCCGGCGGGAATCATGATCCTTCCCACGCTGTCCACTTTGCAGGTAAGTTGCCCCATCCCCCTCATCATACTAGATCAGGGAGGGCAAGCACTCCTACCAGGGCGGGAAGCGCGAAGCCCGGGCCGGCTGCCCTTTGGGCAGCTCCGCGGGCAAAGCCTTCTGGCGCTGGCTCCGGTCAATGCCATACCAGAGGACCTCCGCGTCCGCGGAAGGGCGTGGCGAACTGGCTGGCGGCGCCTTCAGCGCCTTCTGCAAATCCTGCCAGTAGACGGCTTCGGAGACGACCAGATGGTCCACCACCTCCAGGATGCTCCACGCATCGGGGGCGGGACGGAACTGAAGCTGGGCGGCGGACAGCCCGCGCACCTCGTCGTCGAGCCAGCTTCCGGTCATCTCCAGATGCGCCGCCAGCCGCCGCCGCTCCACCTTGGTCAGGGTAGCAGCGGTCGCCAACCTGGCGCCAAGAGCCAGCAAGGATGCGGCGGCCAGCAGTGTCGTATTCGCGAGGTTCAGGGCTGTCTAGCCCACCGTTCGCGGAGGCGGACCAGCAGCCACAGGAAGAGGAACAGCCCGGCGGCTACGCCGAGCAGCTCCCAGGCGTGCTGGTGCAGCCAGGCCAGAGAATGCTCGCCCAGTTGTCTGCCCAGCCAGGCCCCGCCGAAGAACCGCGGGATGCGCCCGGCCAGCGTCACCAGCAGTAAATGGAACGGGCTGACCCCCAGCGCCCCGGCGCAGAGGACAAAGATCTTCAGCGGCAGCGGCGCCGGCACCAGGGTGGGAACGAAGACCGTCAGCAGGCCGTAGCGGTTGAACCACAGCCGGAAGCGGCGGCCGCCGCCGGTCTGAGTGTGCCGCTCCAGGTAGGCCTCCCCGCCCTTGCGGCCCACGTAGTACAGGAACATCTGCCCGATGGCTGAGCCCAAGGTAGCCAGCGCGGCGGACAGGTATGCGACGGAGGGATGCGACGCGGCGACCAGCAGCAGCAGCGCGTCGGCGCCTTCCGGCAGGGGGATGCCGGCCGAGTCCACCAGGGCGAGCAAGAATACGCCGGGCGGTCCCCAGGCGAAGAGGGTGTCGGCCAGGCTGCGCAGCCACCGCATGGCGTTTCACGATAATAACAGGTGGCGGAACAAAAGCAACTGTCCGGGGCTGTTCCCGGAAGCGCCAATGCGCGGCCCGCCCCGGGCGGGTCGCGGGTCTGTAATCTAGAAGCCATGGACTCACTATTCCGTCTGGACGGCAAGATCGCCCTGGTGACGGGCGGGGCGAGCGGCATCGGAGAGGCGGCCTGCCGGGTGTTCGCGGCGGCGGGCGCCCAGGTGTTGATCGTGGACATAGACCGCGAGCGCGCCGAGGCGCTGGCGGGCGAGCTCGACGGCGCACGGGCGCTGATCGCGGACATCACCGACGAGGAGCAGGTGCGGCAAACCTTCGCCGGCCTCGAGCGCCTCGAGGTGCTGTTCAACAACGCCGGCATCGGGCTGGTGGGCAACCTCGAGGAGACCCCGGCGGAGGATTTCCGGCGCCTGCTGCGGGTGAACGTCGAGGGCCTGTACCTGGTGACCAAGTATGCCCTGCCGTTGCTGAAGGCCTCGCGCGGCTCGATTGTCAACATGGGTTCGGTGGCCGGGCTGATCGGGGTGAAGCGGCGGTTCGCCTACTGCGCCACCAAGGGCGCGGTGGTGGCCATGACACGGCAGCTCGCGGTGGACTACCCCACCGAGATCCGCGTCAACTGCATCTGCCCGGGCACGGTGGACACTCCCTTTGTGGAGGCCTACCTGGAGAAGTACCACCGCCACGAGAAGGCAAAAGTGCGAGCGGAGCTGAACGCGCGGCAGCCCATCGGGCGGCTGGGACGGCCCGAGGAGATCGCCCACCTGGCCCTGTACCTGAGTTCCGCCGAGGCCGGTTTCGTCACCGGCTCGGTGGTAACCATCGACGGAGGCTGGACTGCGGCTTGACAAGGGCGCCGGAATCGCCGAAAATGGCCTTGACTGTCCACGCGGCGGTCACAGAGACTCGAACAAACTGGAACAATACGTAGCTGGAATGTTTTTCGCGAACTCTGCCCAGACGCGCTGGCGGACGGTCGCCCGGGCCTCCGCTTTCCTGATCGCGCTCCTGACGGCGGCCTGCGCCGCGCTGGCGACCCCGGCCTCCAAGACCGCTCCCAAGAAGACCGCTCTGAAATCCGCGGTCAAGAAGTCGCCGCCGGCCGCCGCCAAGAAGACCACGGCCAAGAACGTTCCCGCCGTCTCGGCCCGGAAGACCGCTCCAGCCAGGAGCAGCAAGACACGCGTAGTGCGGCGCAAGAGCTACAGCCGGTGGACCGAGCCGACCTACGCGGACTCCACCGTGGGGGACCTGATCGACGGGGAGGACCTGGTGGTGCGCCGCGCGGCAGTCGAGGCGCTGGGCCTGTACAACGGCACGGTGGTGGCCGTGGATTCGACCAGCGGGCGAGTGCTGACCATGGTCAACCAGAAGGTGGCGCTGACCAGCGGGTTCATTCCCTGTTCGACCGTGAAGGTCGCGGTGGGGCTGGCGGCACTGAGCGAGGGCGTGATCGGCCGCGACACCCCGCTGCGGCTGACACGGCGCACCACCATGGACCTGACGGAGGCGCTGGCGCTGTCCAACAATCCGTACTTTGCGCGGCTGGGCGAGAAACTGGGCTACGAGCGCTTCGCTTACTACGCCCGCCTGTTTGGCATGGGCGAGAAGGCGGGCCTCAATGTTCGCGGCGAGCAGCCCGGCGTCTTCCCGGAGGCGCCGCCCAAAGACGGCGGCATGGGGATGATGACCAGTTTCGGCACCGGCATTTCCCTGACGCCGCTGGAACTGGCGGCCTTCCTGGCGGCCATCTCCAACGGGGGCACGCTGTACTGGCTCCAGTACCCGGAGAGCCAGCAGGAGGTGGAGCAGTTCGTGCCGCGCGTCAAGCGGCGCCTGGATATCGCCCGCTGGATCCCGGACATCAAGCCGGGGCTGACCGGAGCGGTCGAGTACGGCACCGCGCGCCGGGCCATGTACAGCCCCGAGGCGCCCATCTGCGGCAAGACCGGCACCTGCACCGGCGGGACGACCCACCTGGGCTGGTTCGGGGCCTTCAACGACTTCGGCGAGACCAAGATGGTGGTGGTGGTGCTGATGACCGGAGGCCAGGGCGTCAGCGGGCCCAATGCCGCCGAGATCGCGGGCAACATCTACCGCCAGTTGCACGAGCAGCGCTACTTCGCCCGGCGCCCGGTGTTCTCACCGGCCCTGCTGCTGGCGCGGTAGGGGTGCGAGCGCTCCCTCACGGTCGCGCCTCGGTTGGGGTCGCCTGCTGATTCCGAGCCGCGCGCGTGAGCAGGCGGTCGGGCCGCCTCAGGTCTTCCGGCTGGAGTACTTGTTGAGCGTGGAGAGGAACTCCGCAGCCGCGGCCGGAGCCTGGACCTTACCTTGGATGATCTCGCGGTTGTCCATGGCCTGGCCGTAGAGTGTGCGGTTGGGCCCGCGGTCCTGGCGCAGCGTGGCGCCGGACAGTGAGACCCCGGCGAACACTCCACGCGAGCGGGACCAGGAGAGGATCTCGGCGGTCATGTAGGCGTCGGTCTGGGCCGTGGCTTCACGGCCGACCGGGCCGGCCGCGACCGCGGCGTCACCGCCCAGCGTGAACCGGCTGGACAGCAGACGCTGCACGCCGCGCTCATTCATGATGAGCAGGATGACGTCGGTTTCCGCGCCCCCGATCTGAAGACCGAAACTGCCGCCCTCGATGCGCACCGCCGCCGGCGCGCCCCAACCCACTCCGCCAGCGGCGCGGCAG
Source organism: Acidobacteriota bacterium (assembly GCA_016871095.1). Classification (GTDB taxonomy): domain Bacteria; phylum Acidobacteriota; class Terriglobia; order Bryobacterales; family Bryobacteraceae; genus VFZS01. The sequence goes on along the minus strand of VFZS01000213.1, from coordinate 3,878 downwards.
GAGACGAATCCGCGGCCGTACTTGACGCCCACGATGAGCGCGCCCTTCTTCATCCCGGGAATGACCGCCACGCAGTGCGACTTGTCGAGCAAGCCCTGCGGGATGCCCTTGTCGGGAGTGTCCATGACCTCGCGGAAGACCTCCGCGGCGCTCCTCAAGCGCTCCAGATCAGGGGATTCCTTTTCAGCCGGCAGGCCCGCGCCCGCCAGCAAAACGGTCGCAATCAGAACGTTCCGCATACCTCCAATTCTAGCGGAAGCCGTCAGCGCCGGGCGGAGTAAGACTTGGTCAGGTTGTTGCGGGCATTCGTCACCGTGAAGGAGCCGCCCGAGGCCGCCACCAGCTTGAGGGGGCGCCCCTGGCACTGCGCCTCGGGGTTGGCGATGAACTGCTCGGGAGCGTTGCCCTCGGCGCCGGCGGCCAGCGAGAAGTGGAGTTGCCAGATGTCCTCCAGGCCGGGGGACTTGCGGATCCACTGATAGGTGTCCGGCGCGCCGCCCTTCTTGGCGCCATTGAGCAGGACGGCCACGCGCGGCCGGACCCCGTACACCAGCGGCGGGGCGTTGGAGATGTTCATGCCGTGATGGTTGATCAGGTAGACGTCCACCGTCCCGATGGGGTTGGCGGGGCACATCAGCGCCAGCTCGTTGTTCCAAGTCAGGTCGGCCAGATTGAGGAAGCGGAACTTGCCGTAGGTGAGCAGGAAGCCGACGGAGCGGCCGTTCTCAGTCTTGTCCTCGGCCTTGGGCGGCACGCCTTCGCAATGGGGATTGGCTGCGCCGGCGCCCTTGAGCGGCCTGGCGATCCTCTCGCCCCGGGCCGTGATCACGATCACCTCGACGCCTTTGAGCGGAATCCTGTCACCGGGCTTGACCACCAGGTGCTTGCCCTTGGCGAGCACCTTCTCGTAGGCCGCCGAGAGCGCCTCGGCGTTCTTACCCTGCTCGGTGTTGGGGCCGTGATCCACAAAGGTCACGATGGGGATGTGCTCGGTGAGCGGTGGGATGCCCCCCACGTGATCCAGGTGGTAGTGGGTGTTCAGCATGTAGTCGATCTGGCGGAGGCCGGCCTGCCGGGCCGTTTCGGCGATACGCTTGGCGTCCCGGCCGTCGAAACCGGGCCAGCCGGCATCCACCAGCAGGGACTCTCCGGCGGGGGTCTTGATCAGCGTGGCCTGGCCACCCTCGACGTCGATGAAATGGATCTCCAGATCCCGGGCCGCCCACAGCAGGGAGCCTGCCAGCAGCGGCAACAGCAAGCGTGTAATTTGGCGCATCGCCGAAATCGTAGCATAATGGAGTTCCGGCGGTGGCCCGGAGGTCTTTCGGGGAACAGGCCCCCGGACGGGGCCGTAGAGACTAGTAGAGGTAGGAATGCCGTTTTGCAGCGGTTGCGGGAGCCAGGTGAGCCAGCAGGACGTGTACTGCCGCAACTGCGGCGGGCGCCAGCCGGCTCCTGAGACGCCTTCGGCCGGGGAAGGCATCAGCCCGCGCACGGCGTCCCTGCTGTGCTACATCCCGTTCGTGGGCTGGATCGCGGCCATCGCCGTGCTGGCGGCCGAGAGGTTCCGTGACGACCGCACCGTGCGGTTCCACGCCTTTCAGGGGCTTTACCTGTTCGTGGCCTGGCTGATCGTACAGTGGGTCATTTCGCCCCTGCCCTTCTTCCACTGGGGCCGGGGCTTCCGCCTGGACAGGTTTCTGGAGCTGGGGCTGGTCGGAGTGTCCGTCTTCATGATGGTCAAGGTCGGCCAGGGTCGCACCTTCTCGCTGCCCATCGTGGGCGAACTGGCCGAGAAGTCTGTGGCCGGGAACTGAGCCGTCCGTCCCGCCATTGCCCCCCCAAGAGGCTTCTGCTCAGCGGTGACAGGGATCAGCCCACCCCCAGGGATGTGATTGTAAACACTGAGAGCCCGTGAAATAATCGCCCAAGCCCACTCCCTGCCGGTCGCGGCTCGGTAGCACGCCGCTGTGTTCGCAGGCACTTGCCGAGCCGCGAGCGTTAGCGAGCGGTTGGGCCGGAGATTTCTTCACACCTCCTGAGCTAGCGGTTTTCTTCAAGGGGCGGCCCGCAGAAGAGGGGTATGCACATAGAGGTGAGGCCCCGGTCGGGGGAGGGTGGGGCCTCACTCAGAGGGGCTGGCGACGGGCTGGGTCCCGTCGCCGGGGGATGCGAATAAGTCGATTGCGACTTATGGTGACCTTGCTAATGCACGCTGTGTTCCAAAACCGTGACACCGCAGATGCAAGCACTTGCAGTCTGCTCTGCGCAATCCACTAGGCGGAATCTCCCACCGCCCTGCGCAATTTGCCACACCCCCGGAGCATTTAGCCCACGCGGCGGCGCGGCGGCAGCGGTGACGATTCCGAAGCCAGCACCCGCACCGTACCCGAGCTGACCGCTGAGGCCGGCACCATCGCGCTGAGCGGCTCCGGCGTGGCCTGGGCACGGAAGGGCAGCACCGCCACCAGGCGATCGGAGTCCCAGATCTGATAAGAGCGAATAGGCTCGGCGCCAGCCACGGCGGCGTTCCAACTGACGATGAGACGGTCGCCGTCCCGCGTAACGCTCACCTGGGTGGGTTGCACCAGGCCGCGCCCGCGCTCCTGGAAGTAGTTGGTGTCGGCGCCGTGCAGGGCGGCCAGGTCGGCCTCGATGCGCCGGAGCTCCAGCGGGGAGGCAGGGTCCTGCACCCCGGCGGCCAGGTTGGTGACCAATTGGTCGCTGGCCGGACTGGCGCGGTCGATCTGGCCGATCCCCACGATCGCCACAGTGACTTCCGGTATCGCTATCGGATAGCGGACCAGGTCGGCTGGGGGGATGCCGCCCGGCACGCCCACGGTGAAGATATAGGGCTGCCGGGGGTTCGTGTAGATGCCCCCCTGCGCGAACAGCTTCATCGCGATGACGCCCATGTCGCGCGCCGCGGCCACCGGGATGACGTTGTGCTGGTTGGGCGCGTACTGGCGGTCGTTGGCGTTGAGGATGGTCAGCAGCGTGTCGAGGATGTTCTCGCTGTCGCGCTGGATGCAAGGCGTCATCACCGAGGAGTTGTGGCCGGTGACGCCAATGTGGCGAATCCAGCGGCGATGATCGGGATTGAGGCCGGTGACGTTGGCGCCGTCACGGTAGTCCAGCAGCCCGGCCAGCGCGCCCAGACGGGTCAGATTCCGGTCGCCGCGGTTGGAGAAGTTCTCCCAGATCTGGTCCACCTGCTGGAGGTTGCCCAGGTTGTGGATCTGGAACGCATCCAGGTACGCCCCCTCTGGAATGTAACCCCTGCCGTCGCCGAACATCTGCGTCAGCGAGCGCTTCAGATCGTCGATGGCGGTGGTGGCGGTGGGTTGGGCTCGGTTCAGGGAGTAGCGCTGGCCGGTCTTGCTGGCGATGTAGAGGCGCTCGCGCAGAGCGGCGTTGTAGCCGGGGCTGTCGGGCTTCAGGCCCAGTCGGCCGAAGGCCTCGCCGTAGTAGCCCTGGCTGGGCCCGTAGGCGTTGGCGGTGTCCAGGTAGTTGATGCCCAGTTCGACGGCCCGGACGATGATGTCCGGCCGGTCCATGGTTCCGCCGGTGCGCTCCAGCGAAGCCTGCCCGCCCAAGCCGTAGGGGACCACCCAGCGGCCGGTCTTTCCAAGCCGGCGGTAGGGCAGGTCGGTAGCCCCGATGCCCTTGGGCGCCAGAAAGGCGGGTACTGTGCCCAGGGCGCGTAAGACTTCCCTCCGAGAGTACATTGCAACTTCTCCTACCTGCTGATGGGAATATCCACCAGATCCGTGTAAGCGTTTCCAGTGAGGATGGCCAGCGGCACGCTCGGGCCCACCGGCGCGTTGACCGGGATGGTGGCGTTGATCTGGTTCAGGCCCGCGAAGCCGGGCGCCCCG
>VFZS01000212.1 GCA_016871095.1 Acidobacteriota bacterium | reverse complement strand
GCGCCAGCAGCTCGGAGAAGGCGAAGGGCTTCACCAGATAGTCGTCGGCGCCCAGCTCGAGGCCGCGCACGCGGTCCTCGACCGCGTCCCGCGCCGTCAGAAACAGCACCGGCGTGCGATCCCCTCCGCGGCGCAGCTCCGCCAGCACCGACCAGCCATCGCGGCGCGGCAGCAGAATGTCCAGAATGATCAGGTCGTAGCCGCCGCCGCGCGCCAGGTGCAGGCCGTCCTCGCCATCGGCGGCCACATCCACGATGAAGCCGTGCTCGCTCAGGCCCTTGCGCAGATAGGCCGCCGGTTTGGCCTCATCCTCGACCAGCAGCAGCTTCACAGCCTCATGCTAGCGCATGTCGCCGGATGACGGCGGGCGTGCTATGCTGCCAGGGGCGCGTGAAACCGGAGCCGGAGGACCTGTTGCGCGAGGCGGCGGCACAGCCCGCCAGGGTGCTGCGCTACCTCACCGGACGTCTCTATGCGGACCCGGCGGAGAAGTGGCGGGCCGTGCGGGCGCTTGGAGAACTGGCTGCCGCTGCCGGCCTGTTGAGCGATGAGCGGCTGGGTGAGTTGCTGCGGCGGTATTTCTGGGCGCTTAATGACGAGTCCGGAGCGGTCCCCTGGGGCATTCCTGAGGCCATCGGTGAGCTGCTGGCGGTACGCCCCAGCTTCCAGCGGGATTTCCTGCCCTTGCTCTGCTCGCTGGCCCATCAGGACGAGGTGTTCCAGACCGGCCCGATTCTCGAAGGCGTGTGCTGGGCGCTGGGGCGCGTAGGCCCGCCGGTGGCGGCTTGCGACCCGGAGGCAGTCGCGGCGCTGCGTGATGCCGCCGCCCACCCGGACGCCGGCTTGCGTGAGGCGGCGGCCGCGGCGCTGGCACGCATCGAGACTTGAGAAGCGCGCCTGATCCGCGTAAACTGGGGTCCATGGCGCGCAGCGAAAATCACTCGGGAATCGACCGCCGGGGCTTCCTCGCCGTTACCACGCTGGCCGGGGCCGCCAAGGCCGCCGCGCAGAAGATCCAGGGAAACGCTCTCCTGCCCACCGCGACCCTGGGCGGGCTGAAGCGGGACGGCACGGACACACCCATCGCCGGGGCCACCTGGCACATCGCCGAGAAGCCGGGCGACGGCTTCAGCTACCAGTTCGCGCCGGGCACGCTCGCCAAAGCGCAGTACCTGGCCGCCGACATGATCCTCGACGGCAACCACATGATCGTCTTCCAGCTCGCGTTTCAGGAAGGCGAGAAGGGGCGGACCTTCACCTTCCGCTTCTCCGGGTTGAACCAGTGCTCGTTTCGCCTGCGCATGCCGCTGAGCCTGGTGGACCAGAACCGCTGGGGCATCGACCGCGAAGGAGCGTTCCTGAAACCCCGCGCCGGCGGCGCCCGCGTGGATCTGGCCAAGGTGGACCGCATGCGGCTCACCGTCACCCGCAAGAGCCCCAAGCCCGCGCGCTGGGCCATGACCGATTTGGTCGCCTCCGAGGGCGAAGTCGCAAGGATCGACAAGCCCATCCTCCCCAAGGGGCCGCTGATCGATGAGCTGGGCCAGAGCACGCTGCACGAGTGGCCCGCCAAGAGCCGCGGCGTCGAGGAAGTCAACACGCGCATCCGCCGGCAGCTTCAGCAGGCGCCCGCCCAGAAGTGGCCCGGCGCCTTCACCCAGTGGGGCGGTTGGAAGGCCAAGCGCCTCGGCCCGGGCTCCGGATTCTTCCGTGTGCTCCACGACGGCCAGCGCTGGTGGCTGGTGGACCCGCAGGGCTACGCCTTCTGGTCCGCCGGACTGGACTGTGTGCGCGTGGACACCACCGCCGCTTTCGACGGTCTCGAAACCGCTCTGAAATGGATGCCCGACCCCAGCGGTGAGTTCAGGGACATCTACGACATCAACCCGGACGTGCGGCGGCGGGCGAAGTCCGTCAACTACCTGGCGGCCAACTTCATCCGGGCGGTGGGCCGCGAGGGCTGGCGCGAGAAGTGGGCGCGCGTGGCTCTGGCCGAGCTGCGCCGCCTGCGCTTCAACACCGTGGGCAACTGGTCGGAGTGGGAATTTGCCCGCAAGGAGCAGTTTCCCTACGTGCGGCCCATGAGTTTCCGGCCCACTCGCGTTGTCAATATCTACCGCGATTTCCCCGACGTCTTCCACCCGGGATTCGAGCAGGACGCCGCTGATTACGCCTCCGTGCTCCAGGACACCGCCAGCGATCCCGCCTTCGTGGGCTACTTCCTGATGAACGAGCCGACCTGGGGTTTCTCCTCCGAGGTCCCGGCGGCGGGGATGCTGTACATCACCGAAACCTGCGAGACGCGGAATGAACTGGCGCGCTTCCTTAAGAAGAAGTACCCGGATGACGCCGCGCTGTCCAAAGCGTGGAACATGGAGGTCACCTTCGAGCGCGTGGCCACCGGCAAGTGGACCGCGCTGCTGACCAAGGAGGCGATCAAGGACCTGGAAGCCTTCAGCGTGGTGATGGTCGAGCGGTACTTCCGGGTTCTTTCTTCCGCGTGCAAGGCGGTGGACAAGAACCACTTGAACCTGGGTATGCGCTGGGCCGGGCTGCCGCCCCAGTGGGCGGTCGAGGGGATGAAGTTCTTTGACGTGTTCAGCATCAACTGCTACCGCGAGAAGGTGCCCGCCGAGACCACCCGGCAGATCCACGCCATGCTGAACCGGCCTACCCTGATCGGCGAGTGGCACTTCGGGGCGCTGGACGTGGGGCTGCCCTCCTCCGGCATCGGGCACCTGAAGAACCAGGCCGATCGCGCCAAGGCCTACCGCGTATACCTGGAGGATGCCGCCGCCAATCCGCACTGCGTGGGCGCGCACTGGTTCACCCTCTACGACCAATCCGCGCTGGGCCGCTTCGACGGGGAGAACTACAACATCGGCTTCCTGGACATCTGCAACCGGGCGTACGAGGAAATGGGGCGGGCGGCCACCGCCAGCCACGAGCGCGTTTACGACGTGGCGGCCGGGCGCGTGCCGCCCTTCAGCGACGCTCCGGAGCACCTGCAAACGCTGTACTGAAGCACTCATGAAACAATCGGCAGGACCACTCCCTGACGGTCGTGGCTCGGCTAGCTCTGGCTGGGCTGCCAGCCACTTACCGAGCCGCGAGCGTGAGCGAGCGGTCGCGTTCAGCGTGGTTTCATGGTTCCTGGATGGAGGAAGACAACAGTGACGAAAGACTTGAAGCGGCGCTCGTTCATCGTGAGCGCTTCGACCGCGCTGGCGGCTGCGCGGGCCGCCGGGGCCGCGGAGCGCATCGGCGTTGGCATCATCGGTTGCGGGCGGCGCGGCCTGCTGAAGGAGGTCCTCCAGTTCGCCGCTGAGTGCAACGTCGAGGTGGTGGCCGTGTGCGATGCCTGGCGCCCTCAGCGCGAGGCCGCTGTGGCCGAAGTGCGGTCAGCGGGCGGGACAGAGCCTAAGGCCTTCGTCCGCTACCAGGATCTGCTAGGGATGCCGGGCGTGGATGCGGTAGTCATAGGCACGCCGGATCACCAGCATTCCACGCAGCTCGCCGCCGCGGCTCGCGCGGGCAAGGACGCCTACGTCGAGAAGCCCCTGGCCATGGAAATGAAGGAGCTGCTGGAGGCGGTGGACGCGGTCAAGCGGCACAACCGCATCGTGCAGTGCGGCACGCAGATCCGCAGCCTGCCGGCTTCGGTGGCGGCGCGCGCCTTCGTCACCTCGGGAGGACTGGGGCAGCTCCTCAAGGTCGAGCAGTCGCGCAACGGCTACCGCCCCTACTGGCAGGGGTACGGCGAGCGTCCGGTCAACGAAGCCGACGTGGACTGGAAGGGTTTCCTGATGAACCGTAAGTGGCGGCCGTTCGACTCCCGCCTCTACGCAGGCTGGTACGGCTACCGCGAGTTCTCGCACGGCCCCCACGCCAACCTGGGAGTTCACTTCCTCGACCTGGCGCACTTCATCACCGGCGCCACCGCGCCGCGCCGCGTGGTGACGCTGGGCGGCATCTATCGCTGGAAGGACCGCTTCGACGCGCCGGATTCGGTCGAGACCATCCTCGAGTACCCCGAAGGTTTCCTGGTCCGCTACAACACCACTTTCGGCAACAGCGCCAACAGTTACTTGAAGTTCATCGGCACGCGCGGCGTGCTGGACGCCACCCGCTGGAACTGGAACCAGCCGTTCACGATTTCCGGTGAAGGCTCCGGGGAGAAGGACCGCATCCCGGCCGGCGCCGAGATCCCCCGGATGGACAGCACTCCGCACATGAAGAACTGGCTGGAGTGCCTGCGCTCGCGCCGCGAGCCCATCGCTCCGATTGAAGCGGGCTACGCCCATTCGGTAGCTGTGATCATGGCCGACGAGGCGCTGATCCGCGGCCGGCGGATGGTTTTCGACCCGGCGCGCCGGGCGATACGGGAGGGGTGAGGGGCGCAACCCGGGAGGCGTGGTGTCCCCAGGGGGATTGGAACCCCCTTGCCGCCCCGAAACGGCGCGGCCAGCGGCTCGGAGGGGGAATGCCGCCAGGTTGCGAAGATGTTTGCAGTAAAGCTGCAACATTGGTCATTATTGTAGGCAAGGTGCAATAAGCGCATACCTTGCATAAGCGGTGCAACAAGTGCTATCATGTTCTCGGGGAGCCCATGGCAGCCGGCCAGCACTACATCCTCATGGCGGACGTCATCCGCAGCAGCGCCGCCCCCGCCCGGCGGCTGATGAAGGGGCTGCGCGGCCTGGTGGAGGGGGCCAACCAGGAGTTTGGAGCTCGGATCCTTTCCCCCCTGACCATCACCCTCGGAGACGAGTTCCAGGGGGTCGTGGACTCTTTGGCCGCCGCGGTGCGAATCGTTTTCTGGCTGGAGGAGCGGAAACTGGAGGCCCGCCCCGCTTTCGGTCTCCGGTACGTGGTGAAGCGAGGCCGGGTGGACACGCCGCTCAACCCCGAAAGAGCGCATGGGATGTTGGGTCCGGGGCTGTCCGGCGCCAGGCAGCGGCTGCAAGGGCTGAAGAAAGAGAAGGCGCGCTTCCTCATCGAAACCGGGGCGCCTCGCCAGGACGAAGCGCTGAACCTGGCGCTGGCGCTCCATCAGGAGGTGTACGATTCCTGGGCCGAGCGGGATCATCGGTTGATTTCACTGTTCCTGGCCCTGCGGGACTACAAGCTGGTAGCCGCCAGGTGCAGGCGGCATCCCAGTTCGGTGTTCCGCCGCCAGCGCACTCTCAGGATCAAGGTATACTTCCAGATCAGGGAGCTGGCGCAGTGCCTGACGCAGTTGTGGACGCAGCCGGTCTAATCGCCTTCGCCGCGGTGTTCACCGTGGGGGAAGTTCTGGCTGCGACGCTGGTTTTTCCCTGGATCGTCCGGACGTTTCAGCCTGCCGCAGATTCCGATACGGAGCCGATTGTGGCGGATTGCCGCGCCCGGATCACGGGACACCTGGAGCGCTTTTTCCTGTTTTTGGCGCTGCTGTTGGGCATCCAGCACAGTCTGACCCTGTTTGCCGCGCTGAAAGTGGGTTCACGCCTGGACGAGGAGAGAAAGCACAAGGTGAAGACGGACTATTTCCTGGCGGGAAACACGGTGTCGGTGACGCTCGCAGTGGTATACTACCAGGGCTTTCCGATCATCCGGAAGCTGGTTGCCGCGCTCCTCTTCGGACGTTGAGGCTGGCTGTTCTCCGCACTGCGGTCAAGGTGACCGACCGCAAAGTCCGGCCTCCCCCGGAAGAAATTGGGCCTCCCTTGCCGTCGGCGCCGCTAACGGGTGTAGTCCACCAGCTCGGCGGCTTTGCCCGCCACCAGGATGGTGCGCGAGAGCATGTCGTGTACGCCGGTGACCTCGACCGGCTCGCGGTGCGTCTCCATGAGCTGGGTGAGCTGGCGCTTGCAGTTGGAGCACGCCGTAGCCACCCGCCGGGCCCCGGTGTCGCGGATCTGCTCGAGCTTCTTCTTCCCCGAAACCTTCATGCGGAACTCGCGGATGTCATCCATGGCCGACAGCCCGCCTCCGCCGCCGCAGCACCAGTTCTCGGCGCGGTTGGGCGTCATCTCGCGGAAATCGGCGCAGGAGGCCTCGAGGATGACCCGCGGCTCCCCGACGATCCCGCAGGAACGGCTGAAGTTGCAGGGGTCATGGTAGGTGACCGGATCGGTGTTCCGGCCCGGATCAAATTGCAGCCGCCCCTGACGGATGTGGTCCGCCGTCCACTCCATGCAATTGACGATCTCGAAGGGCAGCTTGCCCCACCAGCCGGTCTTCTCCATCATCATCTTCATGATGCGGTGGGCGTGGCCGCACTCGCCCATCAGCATGACCCTGGCGCCCAGCCGGATGGCCTCGTCCACGTAGCGCTTGTTGTCGCGCTTCATGTCGGCGTCATTGCCGGTGAACAGGCCGTAGTTGGCCCCGTCGAAGCAGGCCGAGCTCATGGTCCAGCGGTCGGCCAGGCCCAGCACGTGGAAGACCTTGGCGACGCCCATGGTGGCTTCCGGATTGACCAGCACGTCGCCGGAGGGCGGAACGTAGAAATACTCGGCGCCCACCACGTCCACCGGGATCCTGATCTCCTCCCCGTGGCTCTCGCGCATCTCCTCTTCCATGAAGTCCAGCGCCGCCCGGAGCGCGGCGGCGGAAGCTCCATCGGTGTTGCCGGTCTCGAGCGAAATCTGCACCACCTTCTGCATGGTCTTGGGAGTGCGTCCCACCTGGTCCAGGATGGCGCGGCCTTTGCGCGTGATGACGGAGTTGTCGATGCCGAACGGGCAGTAGGTGGCGCAGCGGCGGCAGCCGGTGCACTCGTAGAAGGCCGGCGCCCAGCGGTCCAGGTCCGCCGCGTCGAACTCGCGCAGCCCCCCGAAGGCGGCCAGCAGGCGGCCCGAGGCGGTGCAATAACGCTGGTAGACCCGCCGCAGCAAGTCACTGCGCTCGACCGGGTTGAAGCGCTTCTCGGGAGCGGCATAGTAGATCGGGCACACCGCCGCGCAGGTGCCGCAGCGGGCGCACATTTCCATGTACATCTGGAGCGCCCGCGGTCCTTTGCGAATGGCCTTCACGGCCTCGACTACGCGTTCTTTCACCGTTGTTTCCGCCATGTTTCCGACTCCCGATCAGTGCTTGCGAATAAGCTGGTGGGTGAAGAAGATCCCGCCGAAGTGCAGCAGCTTGCTGAAGGGCAGCAGCATCACCAGCAGCCAGGCCAGGCCCATGTGCAGCAGAAAGACGTTGTGTTGGAGCACCGGCGCGCCGCTGACATCGGCGAAGGAGAACAGGCCGGCGAAGTAGCCGCGGGTGAGGTTCAGATCGAAGTGCTCCGCCCCGAAGCGCATCATGTTGCCGGTGACCACAATCGCCCCGATCAGCAGCAGCGCAAAGTAGTCGCCCGCGCCGCTGATTTCCCGCGCGCGCCGGACGGTCAGGCGCCGCACCAGCAGCAGCACCGCCGTCACCAGGATGGCCACGCCGGCGGCCCCACCCACACCGCTCGACATGGCCTGGATGTCCTGCTCGCCCAGGCCCAGCCGGGCCAGCAGAGCGTCGGCGTGGGTGAACACCCGCAGGTGCCCCGTCAGGATTAGCGCCAGCACCACGTGGAAAGCCCAGGCCAGCAGCCACAGTCCGCGGTCACCGCGGAACAGGCTCTTGAAGAGCACGGCTTCCTGGACGGTGTTCCAGGCGTTGGCCGAAGCGTCCGGCGGCGCGGGAAACAGCGTAATGGGCGGAGACGCCAGCTTCCGCCAAACCCAGATTCGATAGAGCATCCCTCCGGCAAAAACGCCCAGCGCCAGATACGGGAGAATCACTCCGACAATGAACCTCACAGTGTCCATGACTACAGCCCTTCAACTCCTCCTCACATGCACCCGGCGGGACGCGGCAGCCCGGCCAGCCGGTAGGCGCCGCGGACCACCCCGCAGGGGAACAGGCGGCAGATGTCGGCCGCGTTCAAGCCGGTGGCCTTGCCGATCTTCACCACCGGCGGGCCTGACCCGTGCTCTTCGTAATAGCTCTTGACGTACTCGATCACCAGCCAGTGCTGATCGGTCAGCGGGCCGATGTCGTTGGCCTTGGCCAGCGCCTCGGCGGTCTGCCGGTCCCACGTCGCCATGGCTGTCAGAAAGCCCTCTGCGTCGAGCGCGCCTCCCTGCGGCTGAACAGTAGCTTCGGCCATGCTTCCTCCTCTGTCGGCGCTCCTAGCTGGCGTTGCTCAGGGCAACCGATTCGACCGGAAAATTGTTGATCACCGCTGCGATGCGGCGACGCCCGAACGGTTTCTCGATGACTCCGGTGACGCTGCTCAGGCCGGACCATCCGCGGTCCGGGCCGGCCTGCCCCCGCGAGACGCCCATGATGATCTTGGCGCCAGGAATCCTCGGATCGCAGGCCAGGCACTCGACCAGCTCCGGGTGAGCCACCGTCAGATCCTGGTCCAGCACCACGAACGCCGGGCGGAACCCGGAGATCACAGCCGAGGCCTCGTAGGCGTTCCTGGCGAAACGC
>VFZS01000211.1 GCA_016871095.1 Acidobacteriota bacterium | reverse complement strand
AGAATACGCGCCTCCGGGCCGGGTTGCGTCAAGGTTCGGTCAAGATACGATCTGAACCATGTGGGGCGGGCTGTCAGCCCCAGGTCCTGATGCTGTCCCCGTCCGGGTTACTACCTGATGCCTAGAGCATACAGCAGGAAGGCGTACTCGAAGGCCGTCTCGCGGTAGCGGCTGTAGCGGCCGGAGGGGCCGCCGTGGCCCGCCACCAGGTGCGTGCGCAGCAACAGGCGGTTCTTGTCCGTCTTCATGACCCGCAGCTTGGCCACCCACTTGACCGGCTCCCAGAAGGCCACCCGCGGATCGTTCAGGCCGGTGGTCACCAGCAGGTGCGGGTAGGCCTTGGCTTCCACGTTGTCGTAGGGCGAGTAGGACTTCATGTAGCGGTAATACTGCGGGTCCTCCGGGTTGCCCCACTCGTCCCACTCCAGCGAAGTCAGCGGGATGGATGCGTCAAGCATAGTGCTGATCACATCCACGAAGGGCACGTTGGCGATCACCGCCTTGAACAGGTCCGGCCGCAGGTTCACCACCGCGCCCATCAGCAGACCGCCCGCGCTGCCGCCCGAAATCACCAGCCGCTCTGGCGAAGTGTACTTCTCCCGCACCAGGTGCTCGGCGCAGGCCACGAAATCGGTGAAGGTGTTCTTCTTGCGGAGCAGTTTGCCGTCCTCATACCACGACCGGCCCATTTCCGAGCCGCCCCGGATGTGGGCGATGGCGAAGATGAACCCCCGGTCCAGCAGGCTCAGCCGGTCGGAGGAGAACACCGGCTCCCGGCTGGACCCATACGAGCCATAGCCGTTCATCCAGAGGGGATTCCTTGCGTTGCGCACCATCCCCTTGCGATACACCAGCGAGATCGGGACCTTCACTCCGTCCGCGGCGGTGGCGAAGATCCTCTCCGACTGGTACCGCGCAGGATCATAGCCGCCCAGCACCTCCATCTGCTTCTTCAACTCCCGGGTGCGGGCCTGCATGTCATAGTCGAACACCGACATGGGCGTCACCAGCGAGGTGTAGCTGAACCGCAGCAGGGTGGTGCGGAACTCCGGATTGCGAGCCACCATGGCGGTATAGACCGGCTCGGGGAAATCCACATGGTGGGTCTGGCCGCCAGCCAGGTCGGTGATGCGGATCTTCCTCAGCCCCGCCTCGCGCTCGCTGACCACCATGTGGTTCTCGAACAGATCCACACCCTGGAGGAGCACCGTGGGGCGATGCGGTATCAAGGTCTTCCAGTTCTTCCGGCCGGGCGCGGTCACCGGCGCTTCCATGAGTTGGAAGTTCTGGGCCTGCTCGTTGGTGAGGATGTAGAAGCTGCCGCCGCGATGATCCACCGAGTACTCGACCTTGGGCCGCCGGCGCTCGATCAGGCGGAAGGCGCCCTGCGGGGCGCTGGCATCCAGATAGTGCCACTCGTCGCTGAGCGTGCTGCGCAAGCTCAGCAGCAGATAGCTCTGGCTGCGGGTCTTGCTGAGACCCAGGCGGAAGGTCTCGTCCTTCTCTTCGAAGATCAAGGCATCCTGCCGGGGGTCGGCGCCCAGCACATGCCGGTAGAGCCGGTAGGGCCGCTTGGCGGCATCCAGGGTGGTATAAAACAGCGTCCGGTTGTCGTTGCCCCACTCGACCATGGTGGCCGTATTGGGGATCTCGTCCTTGAGCATGGCGCCGGCGGTCAGGTCCTTGACCACCAGGGTGAAGACCTCGCCGCCGCTGGTGTCGGTCGAGTAGGCCAGCAGCCGGTGGTCGGGGCTGACCTCGCTGACGCCCAGCCGGAAATAGGTGTGCCCCTTGGCCAGGGCGTTGAGGTCCAGCATGACCTCCTCGGCCGCCTCCAGGCTGCCCTTCTTGCGGCACAGGATCGGATACTGCTTGCCCTGCTCGGTGCGCGAGTAGTAGTAGTAGGGGCCGATGCGCTCCGGCACCGAGAGATCCGTCTGCTTGATGCGGCCCAGGATCTCCTGGTAGAGCTTCTCCTGAAGCGGCTCGGTGGGCTTCATGATCGCTTCGGTGTAGCCGTTCTCGGCCTTGAGGTAGTCGATGACCGCAGGGTTGGACTTGTCCCGCAGCCAAAAGTAGTTATCCACGCGGGTATCCCCGTGCTTAACCAGCTTCTGGGGGACCACTTTGGCGACGGGCGGCACGGGATCGGCGGCGCGGGCGGACCTAGGCATAACCACGGCTAGTGCCGATAGTAGTAGGGAGACCTGACGGATGGGCAAGCTTCGCATGGGCATGGCTGAGACACCCCCACGATTCTACACCGCCCCGCCCCCAGAATGGATTGACCCGCCCCGCAAGCCTATGCTAGCTTGGGGGTTCGGCGCGTTTCCAAGCGCCTTCGCAGGCTGCCTCCTGGTGGAATCCGATGGATAAAATCCTGCACGATCTCGGGCAACTGCTGCTCACCGCGGTGCCCACTTTCCTGCTGATCTGGGTGCTGTACTTCTACCTTAAGGGCATCTTCTTCAAGCCCCTGGACAAGGTGCTCGAAGCCCGCCGTCAGGCCACCGAAGGGACCTGCAAGCTGGCCGAAGAGACCTTCGCCCGGGCCTGCGGAAAGGCTTCCGAATACGAGGCCTCCCTGCGCGCCGCCCGCGCCGAGATCTACCAGGAGCAGGAGGAAGCCCGGCGGCGCTGGCAGCGGGAACACGCGGACGCCATACAGGAAGCCAAGCGCAAAGCCGAAGAATGGACTAAGGAAGCCGGCGGACGCCTTCAGTCCGAGGCCGCCGAGGCCAAGCGGATGCTGGAGACACAAGCTGGCGCCCTGGCCGGCCGCATGGCCGGCAGAGTCCTCGCCAGGAGAGTGGCTTGAAGCGGCTCGCGATCTGCCTCGGATTCCTGCTCGCTCTGGCTATCCCCTCCGTCGGCGCCGAAGAACACGGCGACTCGAGCACGCTGTGGAAGGTGGCCAACTTCGTCCTGCTGGCCGGGGGGCTGGGATACTTGATCCGCAAGAAGGGCAGCGCCTTCTTTAGCGCCCGCGGCCGCCAGATCCGGGAGTCCATCGAGGAAGCCGCGCGCCTGAAGGCCGAAGCCGAGGCTCGAGCCGCCGAGATCGAGCGGCGCCTGGCCAACCTGGGCGCCGAGGTGGCAGAGCTGCGCCAGAACGCCCGCCGGGAGACGGCCGCGGAGGCCGAGCGCGCCAGCGCCCGCCTGCGGCAGGAAGCCGACAAGATCCACTCCCGGGCCGAGCAGGAGATCGCCTCGCGGGCGCGGGCCGCACGCCTCGAGCTGCGCGCCTACGCCGCGGACCTGGCGGCCAAGCTGGCCGAGCAGCAGATCCGGGCGCGGATGACCCCGGAAGTGGAGGGACGGCTGATGCACGCCTCCATCCAGAGCCTGGGCCGGACCGCCGGCCCGGATGCCGAAGCCGGGAGGCCCGTCTAGCTCATGCCCGCCGCGGTAGCTTCCCGATACGCGCAGGCGCTGGCGGACCTGGTTCTCAAGCCCGGCTCGCGCCTCGAGCCGGAGCAGGCCCTGGCCGACCTGGCGTCCCTGGCCGGCGCCGTGAAGGGTGCTCCGCAGTTGCAGCACCTGCTGCTTTCGCCCGCCGTGCCCACGCCCAGGAAGCGGGCCGTGATCGGCCGGCTGGTGGCCGCCCTGGGCGTCTCCGACCTGGTCCGGCGGTTTCTGCTGGTGATGGTGGACCATCGCCGCATCGGTTTGCTGGAGGAAGCCGGGGAAGCCTTCGAGATGGAAATCGACGCCCGCCGCGGCGTGGTGCGGGTGGACGTAGCCAGCCCGCGCGAGCTGACCGCGGCCGAGCGCCAAGCGCTCTCGCGCGAACTGGCCGGCCTGACCGGCCGCCGGCCTCGCCTGCGGTTCCGCCTCGAGCCCGGCTTGATCGGGGGCCTGGTGGCGCGCGTAGGCTCCACCGTCTACGACGGCTCGGTGCGCGGACAGTTGGAGGGAATGCGGCAACGCCTGGCGGGCGGGCAATAGACAGGATTCGCTATGGCTCAGATACGAGCGGACGAAATCGAGCGGATACTCCGCGAGGAGATCGAGAACTACGACCAGGCCATCAACGTGGCCCAGGTGGGCAGCGTGATCTCGGTGGGCGACGGCATCGCCCGCATCTACGGCCTCGAGAAGGTCATGGCCGGGGAGCTGATCGAGTTCCCCCACGGGGTCTCCGGGATCGCCCTGAACCTGGAAGAAGACCAGGTGGGCGCGGTGCTGCTGGGCGACTTCATCGAGATCCGCGAGGGCGACGAAGTGCGCCGCACCGGGCGCATCATGTCGGTGCCGGTGGGCGAGGCGCTCATCGGGCGGGTGGTCAACGCCCTGGGCCAGCCTATCGACGAGAAAGGCCCCATCCAGACCGATCGGTTCATCCCCCTGGAGCGCCTGGCCCCCGGCGTGGTGGACCGCCAGCCGGTGAAGGAGCCGCTCCAGACCGGCATCAAGGCCATCGACTCGATGATCCCCATCGGGCGCGGCCAGCGCGAGCTGATCATCGGCGACCGCCAGACCGGCAAGACCGCCCTGGCGCTGGACACCATCATCAACCAGAAGGGCGGCGACGTCATTTGCATCTATGTGGCCATCGGGCAGAAGCGCTCGACCGTGGCCCAGGTGGTGAAAACACTGGAAGAGCACGGCGCCATGGAGTACACCATCGTGGTGGCGGCGACGGCTTCCGATCCGGCGCCCATGCAGTACATCGCGCCCTACGCGGGCTGCGCCATGGGCGAGTATTTCCGCGACAACGGCCGGCACGCGGTGTGTTTCTACGACGACCTCTCCAAGCACGCCGCGGCCTACCGCGAGATCTCGCTGCTGCTGCGCCGGCCGCCGGGCCGCGAGGCCTATCCCGGCGACGTGTTTTACCTGCACAGCCGCCTGCTGGAGCGCGCCGCCAAGCTGTCGGAGGCCAAAGGCGGCGGCTCGCTGACCGCCATCCCCTTCATCGAGACCCAGGCGGGCGACGTCTCGGCCTACATTCCCACCAACGTCATCTCGATCACCGACGGCCAGATCTACCTGGAGTCGGACCTGTTCAACGCCAACGTCCGGCCGGCGGTCAACGTGGGCCTCTCGGTGAGCCGGGTGGGCGGCAGCGCGCAGATCCGCGCCATGCGCCAGGTGGCGGGCCGCCTGCGCCTGGACCTGGCCCAGTACCGCGACCTGGCCGCCTTCGCCCAGTTCGGCTCGGACCTGGACAAGGCCTCCCTGGACCAGTTGAACCGGGGCCGGCATCTGACCGAGATCCTCAAGCAGGCCCAGTATCAGCCCCTGCCCGTCGAGAAGCAGGTGCTGATTTTGTTCGCCGGCGCCAACGGATACCTCGATGATGTGCCTCTGGCGGAATGCCGGAAGTTCGAGGAGGAGCTCTACCGCTTCACCGACAACGCGCACCCGGAGATCCTGCGCGAGATCCGGACCGAGAAGAAACTGAGCGACGACCTGATGGCCCGCATGCACGCCCTGGTCAAGGAATCGAAGGAGCGGTTCGCCGCCGAGCCGCGGAGCTGAGCCATGCCTTCCCTGATCGACTTGCGGCGGCGCATCCGGTCGGTGCGCAATACGCAGCAGGTCACCAAGGCGATGAAGATGGTCTCGGCGGCCAAGCTGCGCCGGGCGCAGGATCGCGTGCTGTCGGCGCGCCCCTACGCGGCCATGTTCCGCGCGGTCCTGGCCGACCTGGCCGGCGCGGTGGCCGCCGACGAGCAACTGGCCTCGCACCCGCTGCTGGCGCGGCGGCCCGAGGAGCGCATCCTGCTGGTGCTGATCACCGCCGACCGCGGCTTGGCCGGGGCCTTCAACACCAACCTCCACAAGGGCGCGCTGGCCTTCCTGGCCAGCCACTGCGGCGCCGCCCTCGAGCTGATGGCGCTGGGGCGCAAGGGCCGCGATTTCTTCCGCAAGCGCCAGGTGCGGATGGCGGGCGAGCGCATCGGGCTGACGCAGCGGGTGCAGTACTCGGAGGCGGCCGCCATCGGCCAGGACATGGCCGGGCGATTCGAGCGGGCCGAGGTGGACGCCGTCTATCTGCTGTACAACGAGTTCAAGTCGCTGATGGCGCAGAAGCTGATGGTGAGCCGCCTGCTGCCCGTGGAGATCCCCGAGGGCGCCCGCGGTCGGGACTATATCTACGAGCAGCCGCCCCAGCAGTTGCTGGCCGCGCTGCTGCCGCGCTACGTCGAGATCGCGGTCTACCAGGCGCTGCTCGAGAGCGCCGCCGCCGAGCACGCCGCGCGCATGACCGCCATGGACGCGGCCACGTCCAACGCCGGCGAAATGATCGAGAAGCTGACCATCTACATGAACCGCGTGCGGCAGGCCAGCATCACCAAGGAGATCATCGAGGTGGTGAGCGGCGCCGCGGGGCTGGAGTAAGCGAGGAGGCACTATGGACCGGGGACAGGCTGCACCGTCCACGGAGGGACGGTGTGGCCTGTCCCCCGGTCCTGAGCGAGGAGGCAAGTCGAGATGAGTACAACGCCCAAGGCCGTCGGGCGCGTGGTGCAGGTGGCCGGACCGGCCGTGGACATTCAATTCGCCGAGGGGCACGTCCCCATCATCTACACGGCTATCCGGATCACCAGCGAGGGGTTCAACGTCCCGGAACCCATCGACATCATCGTGGAGGTGGCCCAGCACATCGGCGAAAGCCGCGTGCGCACCATCGCGCTCCAGCCCACCGAGGGGCTGGTGCGCGGTATGCGCGCCGAGAGCCTGGGCCGCTCCGTCGAGGTGCCCGTGGGGCCCGAGACGCTGGGCCGCGTCATGAACGTCATCGGCGAACCCGTGGATCACATGGGTCCCATCTCCACCGAGCTGCGTCACCCCATCCACCGTCCCGCCCCCACCTTCGGTGAGCAGTCCACCGAGCTGGAGATGCTGGAGACCGGCGTGAAGGTCATCGACCTGATCGAGCCTTACCTCAAGGGCGGCAAGATCGGCCTGTTCGGGGGCGCGGGGGTGGGCAAGACGGTCATCATCATGGAGATGATCAACAACATCGCGCTGCACCACGGCGGCATCTCGGTGTTCTCGGGTGTGGGCGAGCGCACCCGCGAGGGCAACGACTTGTGGCTGGACATGCAGCACGCCGGGGTCATCGATCCCAAGGACTGGCGCAAGTCCAAGGCCGCCCTCATCTACGGGCAGATGACCGAACCCCCCGGCGCACGTCTCCGCGTGGGTCTCTCCGGGCTGACCGTGGCCGAGTTTTTCCGCGATCAGGGCCAGGACGTGCTGTTGTTCATCGACAACATCTTCCGCTTCACCCAGGCCGGCAGCGAGGTGTCCGCGCTGCTGGGCCGCATGCCTTCCGCGGTGGGCTACCAGCCTAATCTGGCCACCGAGCTGGGCGAGCTTCAGGAGCGCATCACCTCGACCAAGAAAGGCTCCATCACTTCGGTGCAGGCCATCTACGTGCCCGCCGACGACTACACCGACCCGGCGCCCGCGACCACCTTCGCCCACCTGGACGCAACTACGAACCTCTCGCGCCAGATCGTCGAGCTGGGCATCTACCCGGCGGTGGATCCGCTGGCTTCCACTTCGCGCATTCTCGATCCGCGCATCGTGGGCCTGGAGCATTACACCGTGGCGCAGCAGGTCAAGCAGGTGCTCCAGCGTTACAAGGAGTTGCAGGACATCATCGCCATTCTGGGCATCGACGAGCTGAGCGACGAGGACAAACTGATCGTCGCGCGGGCGCGCAAGATCCAGCGGTTCCTCTCGCAGCCCTTCCACGTGGCCGAGCAGTTCACCGGGCAGAAGGGCAAGTACGTGAAGGTGGCCGACACCATACGGGGCTTCCAGGAGATCGTCGAGGGCAAGCACGACGAGGTCCCCGAGCAGGCCTTCTACATGAAGGGCGGCATCGAGGAAGTGCTGGAGCACGCCGAGCAGTTGGCGGCGCACGCCTGAGAACATGGCTGACACGTTCATCCTGGAAGTGGCCACGCCGGAGCGGCTCCTGCTGCGCGAGCAGGTGGGGGAGGCGCAGATTCCGGCGGCTAACGGGTACGTGGGCATTCTGCCGGGCCACGCCGCGCTGCTGGCCGAGCTGGGTGCGGGCACGCTCAGCTACTCGACCGGCGGCCACCGCCGCTGCCTCAGCGTCGAGGGCGGCTGGCTGGAAGTGGCCTCCGACCACGTCCGCGTGCTTGCGGACCGGGCTGAAGAAGCGGCGTAGGCCTCCAGGCCTGCATGGCTCAGCAGGCGGCCCGGCGGGGCGAGTTGGCTTCGTTTCGCAATTTTTTTCTCCGCCACTGATTCTCTTGGACTTGCGCTCCGGCATCTGGCGCGGGTGCGGCAGAGCCACATCCCGACTTCATGATGAGCACTGCGCCCCCGATCACCGATGCTTGGCGGCAGCAACGTGTTGCAGGGGAAAGGAAAAGAAGCCGCCGGGAGCTGTGACATGCATAAGGTTCCTTCGGCGGGCGGACCACGATTCTCGGCTCAGACGGGCAGCTCCGGTCCGCCCGGCGAGGGAACCGGGCGGTGAGCTAAACCGCAACGTCAG
>VFZS01000210.1 GCA_016871095.1 Acidobacteriota bacterium | reverse complement strand
CGAAGGACATCCGGCCCGCCAGCGCCTCCAATTCGGCGCGCAGGTCGGTGTTGCGCAGTTGGGGACAGGCTGCACCGTCCACGGGGGGACGGTGTGGCCTGTCCCCAACCCGCAGCCACAGCAGGTCCTCCAGCCGGTCCTTAACCCGGGGACAGCCCGCATGTTTCCCTGCCGTAATGGGGAAACATGCGGGCTGTCCCCGGCGGCTCCCTACCCTTCACGGAGTTGAAGCACCAGCGCGTCCAGGGCGAGGTTCTTCTGAATGTTGCGGCGGAGCAGGCCGGCCAGCTCGTCCACTCTCTCGACGGCGCGGCGCAGCCAGGCGAAGGACACCCGCGCGGCCAGCGCCTCGAGCTCGGCGCGCAGGTCGGTGTTGCGCAGTTGGGGACAGGCCACACCGTCCACGGGGGGACGGTGTGGCCTGTCCCCAACCGGCAGGCCCTGAGAATCCTGGGACAGGCCGGGGTGTCCACGGGGGGACACCCTAGCCTGTCCCGGATGCTCCCCAACCCGCAGCCACAGCAGGTCCTCGAGCAGCACGTAGAGAATGCGCAGCAGGTCCTCCAGCCGGTCCTTGCGCGCCGCCGCGGATTCGGCGTAGCGCAGCCAGTTCTCGAAGGGCGCCGCGCCCGAGGCCGCCTCCAGCAACGCCAGCATCCCGGCCCGCCCGCGCTCATAGGCCGCCAGGTCCACCGACACCGCCACCCCCGGCGAGCCTCGCGCCAGCGCCACCCGCCGCTCGACCTCTCCCAGCTCCCGCTCCGCCACGAACCGCCGCAGCTCCTCGTCGCTTAGCGGCGCAAAGTGAAACCACACCGCGCGGGAACGGATGGTGGGCAGCAGGTCGTAGGGGTTGGCGGCGGTCATTATCAGGATGAGGTACTCGGGAGGCTCCTCCAGCGTCTTCAGCAGCGAGTTGGCGGCCTGTTCCCCGGCCCGGTCGATCTGGTCGATCAGGAACACCCGGCGCTGGCCCTTCAGCGGCCGAAACTGCGCGCGCTCCTTGAGGAAACGCATCTGCGGCAGCGAAATCTGCCGCAGCGGGCCGTCCGGCGGGAAGGTGACGAAGTCCGGATGGGAGCAGAACAGCAGGGGATCTTGATTGCGCTGCTCCGCCGGCCACTTCTCCCGCTCCGCAATGTAGTCGGCGTTGTAAGGCCGGCTCAGGTCGTCACGCTCGATCTTGTCAGCTCCGCCCAGCAAACGCGCGGCGAAGCGCCGCGCCAGGGTGGCCTTGCCCACGCCTTCCGGCCCCGCGAACAGCAGTGTCTGGGGGATGCGCCCTCCCGCGACGGCCTGCTCGAGGGCCTCTACAATGCCGCGGTTGCCGTGGAAATCAGGAATCACGGCGCTCCTCCAGCAGCGGCGCGACGGCCTCCCACACGGCACGCTCGACGCTGTCCGCGTCCGGCCGCCCGTCGATGATCCGCACCCGCCGCGGTTCGCGCTCCGCCAGCTTGAGGTAGCCCTCACGCACGCGGCGGTGGAACTCGACCGCCTGCTCGTCCATGCGGCTTTCCTGCTTGCTCAAGCCCCGGCTTCGGGCGCGCTCCAGGCTGGTCTCCAGATCCATGTCGATCAGCAGCGTCAGGTCCGGGGCGAGCCCGCGGCAGGCGATGCGGTCCAGCGCCAGCACCGGCTCCTCGCCCACGCCCCGCGCCATGCCCTGGTAGACCAGGGTCGAATCGGTGAAGCGGTCGCACAGCACCACCGCGCCACGCTTCAGCGCCGGCACGATGCACTCCTCGACGTTCTGGGCGCGCGAGGCAAAATAGAGGAGCATCTCCGCGGTAGGACACAAATCCTGGTTGGCCGAGTCCAGCAGGATGCGCCGGATCTGTGCCCCGATGCGGGTCCCGCCCGGCTCCACCGCGTGCACCACCTCGTAGCCGCGCGCGCGCAGCCGCGCCGCCAGCCGCTCCAGTTGCGTGGTCTTGCCGCAGCCGTCCGTGCCCTCGAAAGTCAGGAAGTAGCCGGGATAGGGTCGGGCCATGGCTCAATCGTAGACGTAGTGGAGGACCTTCTTCAAATCCTCCCAGGCCTCCCGCTTGGCCGCGGGGCTGACCGAGCGCAGCAGGTAGGACGGGTGATAGGTCACCATCACCGGGATGTCCCCCCAGCGGTGCCACTGTCCGCGCAGCCGGCCCAGCGCCTCTTTGCTGCCCAGCAGGTGCCGCACCGCCGTAGCTCCCAGCGCACAGATGGCCTTGGGACGGATGGCGGCAAGCTGGCGCGCCAGAAATCGCCCGCAGATCTCCATCTCCTCCGCCTCGGGCGTGCGGTTTCCCGGCGGGCGGCACTTTACCACGTTGCAGATGTAGACATCCTTGCGCTCGATCGGGATGCCCTCCCGGCGCGCCGTGTTGTCGATCATCTGGGTGAGCAGTTGCCCGGCGCGTCCGACGAAGGGCAGCCCCTGCGCGTCCTCGTCGGCGCCCGGACCCTCGCCCACGAACACCAGCCTGGCCCGCGGGTTGCCCGAGCCGAAGACGGTTTTCGAGCGCCCCTGGTGCAGCCCGCAACGCCGGCAGTCGCCGAGGTCGTTGACGATGTCCTCGAGCCTTTCGCCTGCCGCC
This sequence comes from Acidobacteriota bacterium, assembly GCA_016871095.1. GTDB lineage: Bacteria > Acidobacteriota > Terriglobia > Bryobacterales > Bryobacteraceae > VFZS01. The sequence continues at coordinate 5,933 of VFZS01000210.1, read as the reverse complement.
GCCGCCGCGGTCTCCCGCCGGTACAGTGTGCGGATGCCCAGATCCCGGTAGTAACTGAGATATTGCCGGAGCAGATCGGAGGTCATCGCGCGGCGTGGATGGTGAGCCTGAGCTTCAGCAGCTCGTCGTAGATGCGGTCGGCCAGCTCGCGCTTGGGCGCCCGCGGCAGGGGAGTCACCTCTCCGGTGCACGACACCAGGGTGACCTCGTTATCGTCGGACTCGAAGCCCACTCCTTCCCGGTCCACGCGGTTGCCCACGAGCAGGTCGCAGCCCTTGGACACCAGCTTGCGCCGCGCTTCCGCCACCAGATCCTGGGTTTCCGCGGCGAAGCCCACCAGCAGCCGGCCGCCCTTGCGCCGGCCCACTTCGGCCAGGATGTCCGGCGTGGGGTCCAGCTCCACGGAAAGCCGCGCCGCGGTCTTCTTCATCTTGTGCTCGGGGACCCGGGCCAGGTGATAGTCCGCCACCGCGGCGGCCTTCACGATGATGCTGGCCCACTCCAAGTGCGCCAGCACCGCCTCGCGCATCTCCACCGCCGTTCGCACCCGCACCACCTTCACGCCCGCCGGCGGGCCTAGCGCCACCGGCCCGGAAACCAGAACCACCTCCGCGCCGCGCGCGCGGGCGGCCTCGGCCAGCGCGTAGCCCATCTTCCCGCTGGAGCGGTTGGAGATGAACCGCACCGGATCCAGCGGCTCCTGCGTAGGGCCCGCGGTCACCAGCACGGTCTCGCCTTCCAGGTCACGCCGCGCGCTCAGGACCGCGCACACCGCGGCGGCGATCTTCTCCGGCTCCGACATGCGCCCCGGACCCACCATGCCGCAGGCCAGCTCCCCTTCCTCGGGTCCCACGATGTGGTGCCCCCGCTGCTGGAGCGTCTCCAGGTTGCGCTGCGTGGCCGCGTGCCGCCACATGTTGGTGTTCATGGCGGGGGCCAGCACCACCGGCCCGGTGAAGGCCAGATACAGCGTGCTCAGGAAGTCGTCCGCCAGGCCGTGCGCGAACTTGGCCATCAGGTCGGCGGTGGCCGGCGCCACCACCAGCAGATCGCTGGAGGTGGCCACCGCGATGTGCTCGACAGCGCTGGCCAGCGTATCGCCGCCGGTCTGCGCGGGGAACATCCCGGTGATGACCTTGCGCCCGGTGAGCGCCGCGAAGGTGAGCGGGCGCACGAACTCCTGCGCCGCCTGGGTCATGATCACCTGGACTTCGTGTCCCGGCTCCAGCAGCGCGCGCGCCAGCTCCGCCGCCTTGTACGCCGCGATTCCGCCGCCGATGCCGAGAACGATCTTCACCGCTCCCTCGCGCTCATCCGGGGCTATGTGGGGCGGCTCCCCTGAGCCGGGGCGCCCTCTGGGCCCGGCCCCTGGGCCGGCGTCTTCAGGCCCCGAGTGAGCCGACCAGGGGGTCGGCTCGCAGGCCGGGGGCCTGCCCCACGAAAACTATGTGGCATTGGCCGTAGAGCCCCCCGGACTCACTGCTCTTCCACCGGCCCCAGGATGTCTTCCGGCGCCGGCGGTGCGGTGGCCGCGTCTTCGTACTTGACCAGCCCGCGGCGCACCTCCTCCATGGCGGTCACCGTGGACTTCTTGGAAGTGGTGGGCAGGAAGGGCCGCGCTCCGCCCTGAAGCTGGCGCGCCCGCTTGGCGGCCACAATGATGAACCGGTAGGTGCTCTCCTCGGCGTCATCCGGGATGGCCGCCACCAGGTTGTCCTTCGATGCTGTGTGATCCATAATCACTCTGTCTCAGTCCCCGCGCTCTCCCGGTCCGCCTCGAAACTCTCGAGGATGGGCCGGACCTGCTCCTCCATCCTGCCGCGGCGGCAACGCTCCGCCCTTAAGATAGCCTCGAGCGTCAACAACGCGTCGTCCACCTCGCGGTTCACCACCGCGTAGTCGTATTCCCTCCAGCGGGCGATCTCGCCGGCCGCCTCGCGCAACCGCCGCTGGATGGCCTCCTCGGAGTCCTCGGCGCGGGCGCGCAAACGGCGCTCCAGTTCCGCGCGCGAGGGGGGCAGGATGAAGACAGTAACACCCTCCGGGAGCTTACCCTTCAATTGTCGCGCACCTTGCACGTCAATGTCGAGCACCAAGTCCCGCCCCTGCAACCGGGCCTCCTCCAGGGCGCTGACGTGGGTCCCGTAGTAGTGTCCAAACACCTGGGCGTGCTCCAGGAACTCCCCGGCCGCCAAGCGCGCTTCAAACTCCTCCCGGCTCACGTAGTGGTAGTGTTCCCCCTCCCGTTCCTGTCCCCTCCGTTCCCGCGTGGTGTAAGAGACCGAGAACATCAGCTCGGGATGCGCCGCGAACAGCCGCCCCAGCAAGCTGGACTTTCCCGCCCCCGACGCCGCCGAGATGACCAGCACGAGCGGAACTCCGGCCTTCTGACTCCTGACTTCTGACTCCTGACTCCTCACTCCAGATTCCCCGCCTGCTCCCGGATCCGCTCGATTTCCGCCCGCGCGGCCAAGGCACGTTCCGTGATGGCCAATCCCGCCTCGCCGGCGCCCGCGGCTTTGGCCAGCACGGTGTTGGCTTCCCGCTGCATTTCCTGGAGCAGGAAATCCAGCTTCTTGCCCAGGTCCCCACCCGCCTGGAGCAGCCCTTCCACCTCGGCAGCATGCACCTTCAGGCGGGTCAGTTCCTCGCTGATGTCGCTGCGGCCCGCCAGGAAGGCCGCTTCCTGGGCCAGTCGCTGCGGATCCAGCGGCACGCTGGCCAGCAGTTGCGCCAGACGCTCCTGGAGCCGGGCCTCGAAGGCGGGCATGACGCCGGCCCGGACCTCCTCCATCCGCGCCACGTGCTCCTGAAGGGCCTGGTTCCAGGCGCGCATGTCGGCAGCGATCTCTCCGCCTTCCCGGCGGCGGAACTCGTCCAGGGCCTCCAGCGCCTCCTCCATAGCCGCCAGCAGCGCGGATTCCATCTCCGGATCGGGATCGCTCTCGGCCGACTCGAACATGCCGGGGACGCGCAGGGCCGCGTTGAGGTCCGGCTCCCCCACCAGGCAGTGCGTCATGGCGGCCTGCCGAAAGGCGGCCAGGTAGGCCTCCAGCATCCGCTGGCTCAACGCTGCCGCTGGCGCGCGCGCCGCTCCCCGCACGCGCACCTGCACTTGCACGTGCCCGCGCCGCACCCGCCGCTTAACGGCCCCGCGCACGGCGTTCTCGAAGACCTCCAACTCCGGCGACAAGTGCACGTGGATATCCAGAGCGCGATGGTTCAGGCTCTTGACCGCCACCGTCACCTCGCCCTCGCCCGCCGCCCGGCGGGCACGCGCGTATCCGGTCATGCTGCGCACGCTCATAGACTGGCTGGCTGCTCCTCTTCCAGGAATTGAAGCTCGTGAAGTCGCTGGTAGATCCCGCCTCCGCTGACCAGCTCCTCGTGCGTGCCGATCTCGGAGATGCGCCCCCGGTCCAGCACCACGATCTTGTCGGCCCGCCTCACCGTGCTCAGCCGGTGCGCGATCACGATCACCGTGCGGTCCGTCATCAGGTTGGCCAGGGCCCGCTGCACCAGCCGCTCGGATTCCGTGTCCAGGTGCGAAGTGGCCTCATCCAGGATCAGGATGGGCGCGTTCTTCAACAGCGCCCGGGCGATGGCGATCCGTTGCCGCTGCCCGCCGCTCAGCTTCACTCCCCGCTCTCCCACCACGGTGTGGAACCCTTCCGGGAGCTGCAGTATGAAGTCCTCGGCCATGGCGTTGCGCGCCGCCGCGTGCACCGCCTCCTCGCTGGCTTCGGGCCGCCCGTAGCGGATGTTGTTGGCCACCGTGTCGTTGAACAGGAACGGATCCTGGGGCACCACGCCGATGGTCTCCCGCAGGGAAGCCAGTTGCAGGTCGCGCACGTCGGCGCCGTCCACGCGCACCGCCCCCCCGGTGACGTCGTAGAAGCGCGGCACCAGGCTGGCCAGGGTGGTCTTGCCCGCCCCGCTCGGCCCCACCAGGGCCACGATCTCCCCAGCCCTCACCTCGAGCCGGATGCCGTCCAGCAGAAAGCCGTTGGGCGAGGCCGGATAGCGGAACGTCACGTCGTCGAATAGAACTCCCTGGCGGAACTCCTTCAGCCGCCGCGCGTTCGGCTTGTCGCGGATGTCCTCGTGGCGGTCCAGGTGCTCGAACACCTTTTGCGAGGCCCCCAACGCCTGCTGGAAGATGTTGTGGATGCCGGTCAGCCGCTTGACCGGCTCGTACAGCATCAGCAGCGTGATCACGAAGCTGATGAAGACACCTTCCGTCATCTGCCCGGCCTTGATCCGGTCGCGGGCGTAGCTGAGCAGGGCCACGATGGTCAGCGCCCCGAAGAACTCGATCAAGGGGCTGGCGATGGCCTGCTGCGCCACGTAGCGCAGGTTGGCCGTCCGCAGCCGGCGCGCGGCCACCCTGAAGCGTCCGCCTTCGTACGCTTCCGCGCCAAAGGCCTTCACCACCTGGTGCCCGCTCAGGGTCTCCTGCAAGATCTGGCTGAGCTCGGCGGCCGCGTCCTGGGCGCGGCGGGTGGTGCGCCGGATCCGCTTGCCGATCCGCACCGTGGGCAGCAGCACGAACGGCAGCAGCGTCAGGCTGATCAGGGCCAGCCGCCAGTCCAGCGCGATAAGCACGTACAGCAGCCCCACCACCGAGAAGGTCTGCCGCAACCAGTCCGCCAGCATGTGCGAAGTGGCCACCTGCATCTTCTCGATGTCGTTCATGATGGACGACATCAGCCGCCCCGTCGAGTGCAGCTCGAAGAACTGCGAACCTTGCCGCAGCACCTTCTCGAAGACCCGCTGCCGCAAGTCGGTGATGGCCGAGAAGCCGACGTAGTTCACCAGGTAGTTGCCGCTGAAGTCGCTCAGCCCCTTGATCAGGAAGACGGCCAGGATCCAGAACGCCACCATGCTCCATACGTTCTGGAACCAGGCCGGCGTGATCTGGTCCAGGTACACTTCCTTGCCCCAGCCGGGCACCTTGAACAGCAGCACCGGCAGGTTGGAGGAAACGGGCTTGAGTACGCGATCGAAGACCGGCCGCAGCAGCAACGCCACTGCGGCGTGGGCCGCCCCGGCCAACGCCATCAGCAGCACCGAACCCAGCAGGGCGTGCCAGTACGGGCGCACGAAGCGGAGAATGCGCCCCAGTTCGCTCACGCCGTCACCCCCAGCCGCTCCAGCGCCCCCAGCACTTCCTCAACGCCCACGTCCGCGATCGGCCCCCGCGCCGCCACCGTCTCGGCGGTGGCCTTCCACGGCCCCCAGATCCGCGGATCCGAGTTCCCGAAAACCACCACCGTGGGAACGCCCAGCGCCGCGGCCATGTGCGCCGGCCCGGAGTCGTTGCCCACGAACAGCGAGGCCCGCGCCAGCAGCCGCTTGAGCTGCGTCAGCGGCGCGCCCACCAGGGTGCGAAACTCCCGGAAGGCCGCCAGGTCCTGGCCCGCCCCGGCCACGAAGATGCACTTCATCCGGAGCTGCCGGGCCGCCGCCAGGAACTTCTCCGCCGGCCAGGTCTTGCCGGGCTCCGAGGCCAGCGGATGAATCACCGCGTAGGGCGGGCCGATCAACGGCTGGCCGGGGTCCACAAACACGCGCGCACGCGGGATCTCCACGCGCGGGGCGCCCAGGAAGAACATCGCCGACGCCATGTGCTCGGCGGTGTGCACCACGCGCTCTTCTCCCAGGATCTCCTGCGCGCGCGGGATCTTCACGTTATGCACCAGGCCAAAGCGGAAGTGGCCGAAGCCGGCCCGCCACCGCGCGCCCGACAGCGCCGTCAGCCGCAGGCTGCGCGTGCCTCCGTGGAGGTTCAGGCACAGCTCCGGCTGGAAGCTCTTCACCGCCCGCAAGCGCGGCTCCAGCAGCGTATCCACGTCCGGGTTCCCGTGAAAGACCTCCGCGAAGGCGTCCTCCACCACCACTCCCACCCGCAGGTCCGGCCGGGCACGCTTGAG
>VFZS01000209.1 GCA_016871095.1 Acidobacteriota bacterium | reverse complement strand
GGGCGCCCTGCTCGGTGACTTCGAGCCTGACCAGTACAAGACCGAAAAGAAGGAGACCAAGCCGGTCGAGACCTTCATCGCCGTGGCGCCCGGCGGCGAGGCGACGCTTGAAGAACTTGCGCGGCGCGCCGAGATCATCGCCGGCGCCCAGAACTACGCCCGCGCCCTGGTCAGCGAGCCCGCCAACCGCATGACACCCTCGCTGCTGGCTGAGCGCGCCCGCGCGCTGGCCGCCGAGGAGGGTCTGGAATGTGAGGTCCTGGACCAGGACCGCATGCGCCAGCTCGGCATGGGCGCGCTGCTGGGCGTGGCCCAGGGCAGCGCCGAGCCTCCCGTGCTCATCGTTATGCGCTATCGCCCGGCGGAAGCACCGGAGCCGGCCGCGCACCTGGGCCTCATCGGCAAGGGCGTCACCTTCGACAGCGGCGGAATCTCCATCAAGCCCGCCGAGAACATGGAGAAGATGAAGTACGACATGGCCGGCGCGGCGGCGGTACTCGGCGCCATGCGGGCTATCGCGCGGCTGCGGCCCTCCATAGCCGTGACGGCGCTCGCTCCGGCGGTCGAGAACATGCCCAGCGGCCGCGCGCAGCGCCCCGGCGACATCGTCACCACGCTCTCCGGCAAGACCGTCGAGGTCATCAACACCGACGCGGAGGGCCGCCTCATCCTGGCTGACGCTCTCACCTACGCCCGCCAGTTGGGCTGCACCCACCTGGTGGACGCCGCCACGCTCACCGGCGCCATCGTGGTGGCCCTGGGCTACGTGTACGTGGGAGTCTTCGCCAGCGACGACGCTTTGCGCGAGCGCGTGCTCGAAGCCGCCCGCGGGGCCGGCGACAAGCTCTGGCCCATGCCCCTGGACGAGGACTACAAGGAGCAGCTCAAGAGCGCCTATGCCGACTTGCCCAACACCGGCGGCCGCTGGGGCGGGGCAGTCACTGCCGCCATGTTCCTCAAGGAGTTCGCCGACGCCACCCCCTGGGCCCACCTGGACATCGCCGGTACCGCGTGGCTCGAGGATGCCAAGCCCTACCTGGCCAAAGGCCCCTCCGGCGTGCCGGTCCGCACGCTGCTTCAACTGGCCCTCCGCTGGTAGCGTCTGCCAGCGCCCGCGGCAGCAGGAGCCACCGGAAAGCGGAATAGGCCTCCCGGCCTGTTTCTGCGGCATCGAGCCAGTCGCGGCAGTGACAGCGGTTACCCGCTGCCCCCCGCACAGACCCGCCCCGGCGCAACTAACGCACACGATTCCTGCGTGGCTCCCATAGCTTATCGCCTTCTCCCGCCGGCCGCGGTTGCGGGGCGGCGGAGCCCTTGCTAGAATGAGGATTCCTACCTTAGGGAGGAGTACCCACCATGGCCCGAGTCTGTGAGATCTGTGGCAAGGGGCCGCAATTCGGCCACCGCATCAGCCACGCCCATAACGTCACCCAGCGGCGTTGGAACGTCAACTTGCAGCAGGTCCGGGCCCAGGTGGGCGGCGGCGCCAAGCGCCTGCGCGTCTGCACCGAGTGCATACGCAGCGGCAAGGTTCGCAAGCCGGCCTGAGCCTGAAGCGCGCGCCACGGCGGTTCCTGCCCCGGGAGTATACTAGGCCCCACAGGAGGGTATGTGGGGCAGAAGTATTTGCTTTCAATTGACGGGGGAGGCATTCGCGGAATCATTCCGGCCACGGCGCTGCTCAAGCTCGAGGAAGCGACCGGACGGCCGCTGCGCGAAACCTTCTCCTTTGTAGCGGGCACCTCGACCGGCGCGCTGCTCGGCGCCGCCATCGCCGCCGGCATCCCCGCGCGGCGCATACGGGACATCTATCTGACGCGGGCCCACGAGATCTTCACTCCGCGCGGACCATGGAACGAAATCCGGCGGCTGGTGACCGGGCACAAGTACGACATCCGCAATCTCGTGCGGGTCATCGAGCAGGAGGTCGGGGAGAAGCGCACGTGGACGCTCAACGATTCGCCCATCGACTTGCTGCTTACCGCCAAGGGGCTGGACGGAAGGCCCTGGTATTTCGTGAAGGACCACCCGAAGAACTCCCAATTCACCGGCCGGTTCCGGCTGGTGGACTGCGCCACGGCCTCGGCGGCGGCGCCCACTTACTTCGGGCCGTGGAAGGTGGGCGAGGAGCCCGGCCTGGTGGTGGACGGGGGCGTGGGGGTGACCGGCAACCCGGTGTATCAGGCCTGCGTCGAGGCGTTCTACTACCACGACCAATACCAGCCGGAGGAGACCGTCGTCATCTCGCTGGGGACGGGCCGCTACGCGGACAACAGCGAACCGCGGGGCTTCCTGCCCTGGGTTGCATGGATTCTCAACGAGTTGCTGCGGTCTCCGGGCGAGCAGCAGACGCAGCTCGTGCGGCGCCACTTTCCGGGGATGACCTTCTACCGGCTCAACCTGGATCTGAAGGAGAACATCGACATGGACGGGGTGGAGAGCGTCGACCGGCTGCGTCAGTACGGGGAGGAATTCGCGGCTCAGATTGAGTGGGGGCCCATCCTGGCGGCGGGCGCTTCGCCGTTCCGGGTGGGGTGAGGCGGGGCGGCTACATGAAGTAGTCTTTGACCTTCTCGAAAAGGCCCTTGCGGTTGGGGGTGTTGTCTTCGGGGAGGGTGCCGCGTAGCTGCTCGAAGAGCCTGCGCTGCTCGCGGGTGAGCTTGGTGGGGATCTTCACCTGCACCTCGATGATGAGGTCGCCGCGGCCGTGCCCGCTCACGTCGGGCACGCCCCGGTGGCGCAGGCGGAAGCTGGTTCCGCTCTGGGCTCCCGCGGGAATGCGCAGGGGCTCCGTGCCGTCGAGCGTCGGCGCCTCGATTTCGGCTCCCAGGACGGCCTGCGTCACGTTGATGGGAATAGTGCAGTACAGATCGTTCTCGCGGCGCTCGAAGAAGGGGTGCTCCTCGACGTGCAGGAACACGTACAAGTCGCCCGCGGGCCCGCCGAGCGCGCCCGGCTGCCCCTCACCGGCCAGGCGCAGGCGGGTGCCGCTGTCCACGCCGGCCGGGATGTTGACCTTCAGCTTGCGCTCACTGCGCAGGACGCCGCTGCCCCGGCACTCGGGACAGGGGCGCTGTATCACTTGGCCGGCCCCGCCGCACTGCGGGCAGGTGCGCCGCATGGTGAGAAAGGCCTGCTGGAAGAGGATCTCGCCGCGGCCGTGGCAGGCCGGGCAGGTAGTCAAGCCGTCCGGCTCCGCGCCCCGGCCCTGGCACCGGTGGCAGGACTCCTGGCGCGGCACCTGGATTTCGGCGGTCATGCCGCGCACGGCATCCTCGAAGCTGATCTCCAGGTCGTAGCGCACGTCGTCGCCCCGCTGGCTGCGAGGACGGCGGCGGGTGCCGCCGCCGAACAGGTCGGCGAAGCCGAAGCCGAACAGGTCGCCCAGGATGTCGCCGAAGTCGCCGAAAATGGAGGGGTCGAAGCCCTGGGCGGCGCCGGAAACGCCCTGGTGGCCGTAGCGGTCGTAGCCGGCGCGCTTCTGCGGATCGCTGAGCACGCTGTAGGCCTCGGCGGCCTCTTTGAACTTCTCTTCCGCCTCCTTGTCGCCCGCGTTGCGGTCGGGGTGGTACTTCAGCGCCATCTGGCGGTACGAGCTCTTGAGCTCCTGCTCGGTGGCGTTGCGGCCAACCCCGAGGACGTCGTAGTAATCGCGTTTGGTCACGGCGAACAGCTAGGGTCTTACGGCCACCTTGACCAGGGCGGGGCGCAACAGCCGGCCCCGGAATTTGTAGCCCCGGCGGCGCTCCTCCAAAATGGTCTGGTCCTCGACCTCCTCGCTGGGGGCCATCTCCACGGCGTGGTGCAGGTGCGGATCGAACTTCTGGTTCTCGCAGACCAGCGGCTCCAGGCCGCTGCGCTTCAATACCTCCAGCAACCGCTGGTAGATCAGCTCCATGCCCCGGGCGTATTCCTTGTCGGCGGATTCCACCTTGAGGGCGCGCTCGAAGTCGTCCAGAACGGGGAGCAGCTCACCGGCCACCGCGCTGGCGGCGAACTCCAGCAACTCGGCGCGCTCGCGCTCCACCCGGCGCCGGAAGTTCTCGAACTCGGCCGCGCGGCGCAGCAGCCGGTCGTTCAGCTCGATCTTATCGGCCTCGAGCTGGTCGCGCTCGGCGGCGAGGGCGGCCAGCCGGGCCGCCGGATCGGCCGCGGCCTGCTCCTGCGGAGCGGCGTCCTCAACCGGACTTTCGGTAGCAGCGTGCTCGTTCTCCATAGTGGTGCGCGGCCTCCCCCTTTGGCCAGCGGGCCCCCGCGCGGGGCAGGGGAAGGACCTTCCTCTAGCCTACCAGACCGGAATCGGGGCGCGCCGGATTTCCCGGCCGCCCTCAGGCGGGCAGTTGCCGCAGCGTGCTCCCCATGTGGAGGACCGCTGACATCACGCGCTCGTAGTTCATGCGGATGGGGCCCAGGACGGCGATCTTGGCCGACAGCCCGCCGGGCAGCAGGACGTTGATCCCGATGAACGACAGATCCTTCATGCTGGGATGAACCTCGCCCAGCCCCACCTGCACCCCCAATTCGCCGGCGGGCTGCTCGAGAAAGCGATCCAGCAGCTCCAGGATGCGTTTCTTCTCCTCCAGGGCGCGGAACAACTCCTGCATCCTCCGGCGGGTGAGGCGCAAATCTACGGCCACCAGGTTGGCGGCGCCCTCCAGGTGGACTTCCGCGGCCGCATCGATGTCCAGGAGCCCCTTGCCGTAGAGCTCGATGAGCCGGCTGAGAATGGCGTCGCAGGCGGCGTGGTCCTGCCGCAGGCGGGCTTCCAGCTCGCGGCGGACGTCGGCCAGCACCCAGCCGCCGAAGCTGCGGTTCAGGTAGTTGCAGATGGAAATGAGCTCTTCAGGCGAAAGCGCCTCGTCCATCCAGACCACGCGGTCGCGGACTGTGCCGTCCCGGGTGATCACGATCATGAGCACGCGGCGGTCGGCCAGCCTGATCAGCTCCACCCGGTCCAGCGTCTGGGCCGCGGTGGGGATAGCCGCGGTGATGCCCATATTATGCGTGAACTCGGTAAGCAGATGGCAGGAGCGCTCGATCCGTCCCGCCGGGCTGTCCACTTCCGACAACTCCGCGCGGAACCGCCCCGCCGGAAGCGACGGCAGCCGCCCGGACAGCAGGCACTGCACGTGGAGCTGAAAGGCCCTGCCGGTGGGGATGCGGCCGGCCGAGGTGTGGGGCTGTTCGAGGTAGCCGGCCTCGTCGAGGTCCGCCATCAGGTTGCGGACGGTAGCCGGGCTCAGGGGTTCCTTGCGGGCCCGCGACACGGTGCGGGAAGCCACCGGCTCACCGGTCTCGACGTAGCGCTTGACAATGGAGTGGAGAATCTCCTGGGCCCTCGGGGTCAAGACTGCTTCCCTGGACATCACACACCTGCTACTACACGCTCTGCCTGTATTGTAGGGTACCGGCGCGCCTGGAGCAACACTGTGGAGCTGGCGGTGTCGCCGCCCGGCCGGGCGCTTCTGTCCGCCAGTCCGCGGAGGCTAAGCCCGGCCAGCGGCGGCCAGGCGCTCCTCGCTGAGCCGCACCAGCGGGGCGGGCCGGCCGTTGACCAGTTCGAGGAAGGCGCGGTCCTGCTCCGCGACGGCGCCCACCGCGGCGGCCCCGCGCAGGCCCAGCGCCGCGCCCGGGGCGAGCCACATGGCTTGCAGGCGGCCCTCGGCGGTCTTCAGATCGAAGGCGCCAGCGGCGGCGCGTCGGTCCAGATCCTCCAGCCGTCCCGCCGCGCCCTCCATGATCAGCGTGAACACGGCGTAGGCCGCCGGGAGGTCCTTCCAGCGCATCGTCACGGGCCGTGGCTCACGCAGCAGGTCGATAGAAACTGTCAGCAACGATTCCTCGCGGGCCACGCTCAGCCTGCCGCCCCGCTCGCCGAAGCGCGCCGCGCGCGGACGCAGCCACAGCCGGGCGCCGCCCAGGTCGAAGCCCAGCGCGGTTTCGAGCGGCAGTTCCGCGGGTAAATCCCTCAGCGGCGCTCCGCCCGCCAGAATGCGCGCTCCCTCCGCCACGCCCTGGAAATCGAAGCGCAGGCGCAACCGGGCCGCCTGATACTCGCCGCCCACGATCGGATCCAGGCTGCCGTGCCGGTCGCCGCCAGGCCAACGGAAGTTGACCAGCCCCAGCACGCAGTTCTTCTGCTGGGCCGAGTAGAACAGGGCGGAGGCGAAATCGTAGTCGTCCTTGAGAAAGCGTAGCTGGAGATAGCGCGCCGGGCGAGAGGCGCCGCCCCAATACGCCAGCAGCGGACGGCGCTGGATCCACAGGTCGCCGCGGTTTACCGCGCCCAGACAGAAATCGCGCTCCAGCCAGGTGGTTCCCTGCACCGGACGCACCGGCGCGGCGGCGGGCAGGAAGACCTCCCGGTGCTGCCGCTTCCCCCGCCACCTCAGAAACCCGGCCGCCAGTTCCTCGGGACAGCGGTAGTCCAGGAGACCTACCTCGCCCGGCGCGGTCACGCGTCCCACGGCGATGTCCTCCCGCGTGGCGAAGGCCAGCCGCCCGCCCAGGGCCTTCTGCAACCACAGCGGCGCGCCCAGGTCGGTCTGGTAGCAGCGGCTCATGGGGCCCGCCAGTTGCCGCGTGGGCGGGTGCCAGCGCCGGGCCAGGTGCAGCCAGGCGCGGTGGTGGATAAGCCGCACCAGCGCGCGCGAGTCTTCGTCCCGCGCCAGCATCCGCAGCCGCGTCAGGTTCGCGATAGTTACATGCGTGTAAGTCGGGCTGTTATATTCGGCAAAACTGCCGGTGTCATCCACCGCGCGGGCCAAACGCCGCAGCCGGTCCCGCGCATAGGCCAGAAGGTCCGCGTCGCCCAGCATCTCCGCCGCCGCCAGCGTGACAAAGCTGCCCATCACCGCGATGTTGGTGTAACTCATGGTCACATTGCGGCGGCGCACGGAATAGGCCGCGTGGCGGATCGCCTCGCGCATCCGGTTGAGCAGCGGGGCCTCCAGGCTCGTGCCGTGCCGGGCGGCGGCCAGCAGGAGCAAAGCCCCGTTGAAGTCGGCCCAATTCCAGTCGGCCGGCGACATCCGCGGAGCGGGTTCCTCCAGGTACCAGCCCCACAGGCCATACCACTTTCCGCCCGGATCCGTTTCCTGCAAGGCGGTCACCCGCGCCAGAATGTCCCCGGCGCGGCGGCGCCGCTGCTCACCGCCGGCTTCCAGCAGCAGCACCGCGTACTCGAGCGAGTCACGGGTGGGATGCACGGTGCGGCCGCGCACGCTGGTGTGGTATTGATAGCCGGGCCCCACGGAGCGCGCCAGCATCCGCTCGCCCGGGTCGAAGGCCTGGTCCAGCCTCTCGACGGCGGCGCGGATCAGCGCGACGTCCCACTCCGGAGTCCACGCCGGGGAGTGTTCCGCTCCGGCGGGCGCGAGGCTCGGGATGGCCGTCAGACAGCCCCAGGCTTGGCGGCGAGTCAGCATCATGACACCCCTATTCTATCCGGACGCTGAAGTATCGGAGCCGAGTACTGTGCGTACCGGAACGCCGTTGCGCGAGGGCCGGCGGCGGCGGGCGGAAGCGCCGCTGCGGCGGCGCCCGCCAACCAGAGTTAGTATTGGTTAACTATATATGGTTAAGACGTTGATTTATCTGAACGTAAACATGCTGTTTGCAGTTCGTACGTCCGCGTTCCTACGGCCCGTGCGGCACAGAAAAGTGTGGTAAATCGCTGGTTTTTAGTGTAAAATCTGTAACCGGCTCCATCAAGATGGGAGGATTGTCCCTATGACGACGGCTACCGGTGCAACTATGGCTCGGGATGTGCTTTCCCCGGCTTACTATCTATGGCAGGCGCCCGGCAAGTCTCTCTCTGTGCACGTGAGTCTGGAAGTTGTGGACCGGCTGGAGCGCGAGGTCATCGAGAGTTTCAAGGCGATCACCAAGCGCGGTTCCGAGATCGGCGGAGTGCTCTTGGGCAGGGCCGCCAGCGGCGAGTCCACGGTGATCGTGGAAGCCTACGAAGGCGTGCCGTGCGAGTACTCGCGCGGGCCTTTGTACCTGCTGGCGGATGACGACAAGACGCGGCTGGCGGCCATTCTCCAGAGAACCAAGGCGAGTCCCGAGAAGGGCCTGTCCGTGGTGGGTTTCTTCCGGAGCAACACGCGCAAGGATCTGGCCCTGGACGAGGACGATCTGGCGCTGATGAGCGAGTTCTTCAGCCAGCCGCGCCAAGTATGCCTGCTGGTTAAGCCGTTCTCCATGAAGCCCAGCCTGGCCACCTTCTTTCTATGGGAAGCCGGGCGGATGGAGGGTCAGGTCCCGCTCCTCCAGTTCCCCTTCAAACGTGCGGAGCTACTGAAGGCGGAGCACGCGAAGGGGATTGTCAGCGGCGATCAATTGCCCTCGGCGGCAGGGACCGCGCCGGCGGTTGCTCCGCCGAAGCCCGAGCCACACCTGGTGGCCGCGCCAGCGGCCCCCAAGCGCGAAGAGCCCGCGCTGCCGCCCGCCGTACCGCCTAGACCCGAGCTGCGCGTCATGGCCGCGCCAGCGGCCCCCAAGCGCGAAGAGCCCGCGCCGCCGCCCGC
>VFZS01000208.1 GCA_016871095.1 Acidobacteriota bacterium | reverse complement strand
TCCCATCTGCGCCACAGGCCCGGGGTTGCTTCTTCAATACTATAACACAGCCCTCACGGCCAGCGATCGGGCCGCTGGGACTCCCCTTTCATATCGACCGGCAGCCGCCAGACCCGTGCGCCTTCCCGGTTGGTGAAGTACAGGCTGGAGGCGGAGGGCTTGAGCGTGTCGCCGTCGGCCCAGAGCGCATAGAAATCCGGATGGGCGTTCACCGGACGCCGCGCGTATGTATGATTGAACCCGCTGTTGCGGGTCAATTCCCTGACCTTGTTCCAGGTGTGGCCCTGGTCCCGGCTCAGCCACATCACCATCTCGCCGCCCGTGGTGTAGGGCTGCGGTCCAGCCTCGGTCGGCGCGATGAGCCGCCATATGCCGCCCGGCTCAATGTACAGGGCGCCGCAGTCGTAGTTGTGATCCGAGGTGGTCACGGGCCGGATCTCCCAGCGGCTGCCGTTCCACCGCGCAGTGTTCCAGACATGCGGGTCGCTGGAAGGGCCGGAGGCGTAGCCCCGGCTGGTCATGTACAGGCTCACCGGCCGCCCCTGGGCGTCGAACTGCAAGTCCTTCAGGTAGACGAGCAGCTTCTCGGCTTCGTAGTCGCGCACCAGGGCCGGGTTGGGCGTCTCGCGCAATGGCGGCTCCACCGCGCGGCCGTCCGCCGTGCGCCAGGTCCGCCCTAGGTCGGCCGTTTCGAGGTAGTACAAATTAGTCCGCGCGTTCAGTCCCACCGGCGTGGGATGGTAGTTGAACACCGTCCCCACGCGCGCGCCGTGCCGGCCGCTGATCTGGTAATGCCCCAGCGCCACGCGCGCTAGCAACCGCGGCTCGTCCCACTTCCGCCCGTCCGGACTGGTCATCCAGAACAGGCTGCGGCCTTTCTCCTGGTAGCGCGTGTGCATCAGCAGGAAACCCTTGCCGGGGAAATGCCACGGCTGGGCGTAGGAGTAGTTGGTCTCCAGCACCCGCTCGAATTCATCCACCGAGTAGGGCCGCGTGCCGCGGTGAATGTAGGATGGCCGCGCCGTGCCGTGCGCGTTCGAGAAAACCCACACGTGGCCGGCCTCGTCGAGGGTCAGCACGGGGTTGTCGTGCGCGTCGTCGGTCTGCTTGTTGAGCAGGATGCGCGGGCGGGGAACCTGGCCGGTCGCGTGGTCGTAGCAACTGACCATGTGCAGCAGCTCGTTCTTGCCCTTGGCCGTGCCGCCGTAGCAGAAGAAGGTCTTGTTCGCTTCCTTGGAGTAATACGCGACAGGAAGCTGCTGGTGGGGGTAAGTACCCAGCCCGCCGCTGTACTTGTAGACGTACTGATCTCCGGACGGCTGGTTGAAATACCAGATGCCCCGGTAGCCGTCATCCTTCGGCAGGGGCGCGGCCAGCGCCGCGCCCGCCACCAGCACTAGTACCAGCCTCACTGCGCTTCCTCCGCCACCCGTTATACAACAACCCGCCCTCGGGGACAGACGGAACGTTCCCCGCACGGGGAACGTTCCGTCTGTCCCCGAGTGTTGCACCACGTCGCTGTAGTAGGATGGCATTGCCATGCCGACGGGAGCGGAGTTGTTTGTCGATGCGCTCGAACAACTGGGGCTGACCGACATCTTCACCCTGGTGGGCGACCACCTCAACGAAGCGCTGCTGGAGGCGGCCCGCCGCGATTTTCGCATCATCGACTTCCGCCACGAATCGGGCGTCACCCACGCCGCCGATGTGTGGGCGCGGCTCCACCGGCGGCCCGCCCTGGCCATGGTGACCGGCGGACCGGGCCACACCAACGCGCTCACCGGCATCGCCACGGCCAACCTGGCCGCCAGTCCGCTTGTCGTCGTCAGCGGCAGCCGGGCCACCACCGCCGCGCAGCGCCAAGCCTTTCAGGACCTCGACCAGCTCGCCTCGGTGCGCCCGCTGGTGAAGTGGGCCGCGGAAGTGCCCGCCGCCTCGCAGATCCCGTTCTACCTGGGCCGGGCCTGGGCGGAAGCCACGGCGGGGCGCATGGGCGCGGTGCATCTCACCATCCCCGTGGACGTGTTCCGCGCGCAAGCGCCCGGTCCGGCCGTCGTGCCGATGTTCACGCCCGCGCCGCCGCGGCCCGACCCCCGCGATATCGACCGCGCGCTGGCGCTGCTCGAAGCCGCCGAGCGCCCCGTCGTCATCGCGGGCAGCGGCATCTGGTGGGCGCACGCCGAGGACGAGCTTCGCCAGTTCATCGAGCGGACTTCCCTGCCCCTTTACACCATCACCATGGCGCGCGGCCTGGTTCCCGACGACCATCCCCTGGTCATGGGCTACCCTGACCCCGCCATGTGCCGCACCGTGATCGAAGCCTTCCGCGAGGCCGACCTGTTCGTGATCCTCGGCAAACGCCTCGATTTTCGGCTGGCGCTGGGCGGGGCGCGCCTGTTCCCCGCCGGGGCGAAGTTCATCCAGGTGGACATACATCCGCAGGAACTGGGTATGAACCGCCCTCTGGAGGTGGGCATCTGCGCCGACGTCAAGGCCACCCTGCGAGCGCTGCTGGCGGGACTCGGCAGCAGCGCGTGGCCCCCCACAGGCTGGCTCGACCGCCTGCGTGGTGTGCGCCAACAGTGGCGCGACTTCCTCGCAGGGCTGGCGCAGGACCGCGGCTCGCCTATCCACCCGGTAGCCTTCTTTGCGGAGCTCAAGCAGGCGCTCCCGCCTGGCATTCTGTACTCCTGGGACGGCGCTAATTTCCCCCACTGGGGCCGGGCGTCACTGCCCGCGCTGATTCCGGGCGGCTGGGTCCGGCTGGGACCGCTGGGCACCATCGGAGCGGGTTTCCCCAACGCCCTGGCCTTGCAGCTTGCCAACCCCGGCAAGCCCGTCGCCCTCGTCACCGGAGACGGCTCGCTGGGCTTCTACCTCATCGAGATGGACACCGCCGTCCGCCTCGGCCTGCCCCTGGTCATCATCGTCGGCAACGACGGCTGCTGGGGCTTGGAACGCGACCTGCAACTGGCCGAGGCTGGCCGCACCGTGGCCTGCGACCTCCGCCCCACCCGGTATGACTTGGTCATGAAGGGTTTTGGAGGGGACGGGGAGACCATCGAGACGCTGGAGCAGGTTCGCCCCGCCGTCGAGCGGGCCTTCGCCTCCGGCAAGCCATACGTGCTCAACGTCCTGATCCGCGGCATCCCCTCCCCCTTCGTCGAGTGGCAGATCGCGGGGAAGAAGTAGGCTGCCACCCCTGGTAACCTGTTAGCCATGCGGCGACCTTGTGTCTGCGCTTTTCTGGCGGCTTTTGCGCTTCCGCTGCTCGGGCAGGCTCCGGCTCCCAAGCGCACTCAGGTCGTGCTGCTGGGCACTGGCACGCCCAACGCCGACCCCGACCGTTGCGGCCCGTCGGTGGCCGTGGTCGTCAACAACGTTCCGTACCTGGTGGATTTCGGACCCGGCGTGGTTCGGCGCGCAGAGGCCGCCCGCCGCAGGGGCGTCACGGGCCTGGCCGTGCCCAACTTGCGCCGTGCATTCGTCACGCATCTGCACTCCGACCATACCGCGGGCTACCCCGACCTGATCCTTACCCCCTGGGTTCTGGGGCGCAAAGAGCCGCTCCAGGTGTATGGTCCTCCGGGCCTCAAGAGCATGACCGACCACATCGTCATGGCCTTCCGCGACGACATCCTGATCCGCCTGGACGGCTCCGAGCCGGCCAACGAGACCGGCTTTCAGGTGGAGGCCCGCGAGATCGAGCCTGGGGACGTCTACAAGGACGAGAACGTCGTGGTCACCGCCTTCCCCGTCAACCACGGCTCCTGGCCTCACGCCTTCGGCTACCGCTTCAAGACCCCGGACCGCACCATTGTCATCTCCGGCGACACCACCGCCACGCAGACGGTCATCGACGCCTGCCAGGGGTGCGACATCCTCATCCACGAGGTCTACTCGGCGGCGGGCTTCGCCAGGCGCGAACCCGCCTGGCAGAAGTACCATTCCGAGTTCCACACCTCCTCGCGCGATCTGGCGGAGCTGGCCGCCAAAGCCCGGCCCGGGCTGCTGGTGCTCTATCACCAGCTCCTGTGGACTAGCACCGAAGAGGAACTGCTGGGCGAGATCCGCCGCGGCTACAAGGGCAAAGTGGTCTCGGGCCGCGACCTGGATGTCTATTAGAGACGCCCGGCCGGAACCCGCAACTGCACATTTGGGGTCCTGTGCGGCGGTCCCCCTGGACCGCAGGCCGGCCCCCTGGCCGGCCTGTTCAGGCGCTGGGTGAGCCGACCCGGGGGTCGGCTCGCGGGCCGTGGGGCCCGCCCCACAAGAACCAAGTCACATTGCCCTGAAGGGTGCGCCACGAAGTCCACGTGGCGCACGCTTCAGCGTGCCGGCGCGGACTTCAGTTCGCGCGGCCACTGCAACGTCACCCGGCCACCCGCGACGCCGACGCGGCGCTGTACTCGCGAAGGTCATCTTCCGACCAAATGTCCGACCAGTCGATGCTGGCACTCTCCGCCAGCGCGGCCAGCCGTTCCGCCAGCGCAGTCAACTCCCCTGCCGCCGCGGGCGGCAACCGCCGCACGGCATCCACAAACGCCTCTTCCTGGCTGGTTAGAACCATGTCTTGAACGCATTATAGCCTAGCGGCGCACAATGGGATCCAGCAGCATGCGACGGAGAGCGCCGAGTCCTCGGCGCGCGGAACGGCTTTGATACGATGGGGGCATGTGGCGGCGTATACGGCCTCTGGTTTCGACAGCCTCCTCGCGGCAGTACGGGCAGTTCCCGCTAGCCCTGTTGCGCGTCATCATCGGATGGCACTTCCTCTACGAGGCCTGGGTGAAGCTGATTTCCCCCGGCTGGACTTCCTCGGGCTACCTGAAGTTCAGCACCGGCCCATTGGCCGGCTTCTTTCACTGGCTGGGGGCGAATGAGACGGCGGTCCGGATCTCGGATCAACTGAACATCTGGGGGCTGCTGCTGATCGGGCTGGCGCTGATGCTCGGCGTAGCCGTGCGTCCGGCGGCATTGAGCGGCATCGCGTTGCTGGCGATGTACTATCTGGCCTACCCGCCGCTGTTCTCACCCGTGGCGGGTGTCAGCGAGGGGCAGTACCTGATTGTCAACAAGAACCTGGTCGAGCTGTTCGCGCTGGCGGTGATCTTCGCCTACCCCGCAGCGCGTTTCGGGCTGTCCGCGCTGCTGGCCGGGCTCCGCCGCGGCGCTGAGCGGGCCCAGGGCGAGGTCTCCGAACCAGCCTCGGACCAGCCGCTGCCCGCCTTCCTCGGACCGCCCTCCCGTCGCCAGCTCATGGCCGGCCTGGTGGGTGTGCCGTTCGTGGGCGCCTTTGCGCTGGCGGTCCTCAAGAAGCACGGCTGGAAGAGCTTCGAAGAAGCCCAACTTCGCGGCAGGGCCCGCCCTGGTGACTCTGTCGTCGCCACCGCAACCATGAAGACGTTTCAGTTCAGCAGCCTGCGGGACCTCAGGGGCCAGTTGCCGACGGGGCGGATCGGGAATGTGACCCTCAGCCGCATGATCCTGGGCGGCAATCTTATCGGCGGCTGGGCCCACGCCCGCGATCTGATCTACGCCTCGAAGCTGGTCAAGGCCTATCATCACCGGGGCAAGATCTTCGAGACCTTCGACCTGGCCGAGGCCTGCGGCGTCAACGCCGTCCTCACCAATCCGCTGCTGTGCGACGTGATCAACGACTACTGGCGCAACGGCGGCAAGATCCAGTTCATCTCCGACTGCGGGGGCAAGGATGTCCTCCAGATGATCCAGAAGTCGATCGACCGCGGCGCCTGCTCCTGCTACATCCAGGGCGGGGTGGCCGACCGGCTGGTCGAGCAGGGCCAGTTCGACCTGATGGCCAAGGGCCTCGAGCTGATCCGCGGGAACGGGCTGCCCGCCGGGATCGGGGGGCACAAACTGGAGACTATTCGCGCCTGCGTCGAGAAAGGCCTGCGGCCCGACTACTGGATGAAGACGCTGCACCGGACCGACTACTGGTCGGCGCGGCTCCAGCCGGAGCACGACAACATCTGGTGCGACGACCCGGAGGCCACCGCCGCCTACATGCGGAATCTTCCGGAGCCTTGGATCGCCTTCAAGATCCTGGCCGCGGGCGCTCTCGAGCCCAAAGTCGGTTTCCGGCACGCTTTCGAGAGCGGCGCCGATTTCATCTGCGTGGGCATGTACGACTTCCAGGTGGTGGATGACGTGAACCTGGCGCTGGATGTGCTCAATAGCCGGCTGGCCCGCCAGCGCGAGTGGCGGGCATAGGCCAGTCCGGTCCACTGGAACACGGACCACTCGCTCACGCTCGTGGCTCTGTAGCATGGCTGTCGGCCTGGCGGGAGAAGGGGCCCAACCGCGTGGCCACGCTCCTGTCCAGGCACACCTTGCCGCAGCAGAGCCTGACCGACCTGCCGGGCCTGAAGGAACTGCGCAGTACCCCACATCGGTAATACACACCGCACCCCGCAAGTCGCAGAAAACAGGGGCCCCGGCTAGCCTCCTCGCCTCCTTCTTAGTAAAGTCCCGCTAGTCCAGCCTTTCCGCTACTCCAGACTCACGCGCACCTTCATGGTGCGGCCTCCGCGGTAGATGGTTAGTTCGAGGGACTCGCCGGGTTCCTTGCGGCCCAGGGCCGAGGCCAGTGCATTGCGGCTGTCCACGGGGCGGCCGTCGATGGCCACGATCAAGTCACCGCCCACGGGGACACGGTAATTGCCGATAATGACGCTCCGGCGCGCGCCCCGCAGGCCCGCGGCGTCGGCGGCCGAGCCGGACCGGACCGAGAGGATCATCAAGCCGCCCTCGCGCGGCAGATCCAGGGCCTCGGCCAGATCGCCGGAGACATGGAGAATATCCACGCCCAGCCGGGGGCGGGTCTTGCCGCCGGCCTGATACCAGGCCAGCATCATCTTGGCGCGATTGACGGGGATGGCAAAGCCGATGCCGATGTTGCCGCCGGGCCCGTAAATGGCGGTGTTGATGCCGATGACGTTGCCCGCGGAATCCAGCAGCGGCCCTCCCGAGTTGCCGGGGTTGATGGCGGCGTCGGTCTGGATCATGTCCTCGAGGCGTTTCTCCGAGTCCTCGATGGTGCGGCCCAGGGCGCTGATGATGCCGGTGGTGAGAGTGCCCTGGAGGCGGAAGGGGTTGCCGATGGCCAGGACTTTCTGCCCCACCTGGAGGTGTTCGGAGTCGCCGAGGCGCAGGATGGCCAGGTTCTTGCGGGGCGTGATCTTGATGAGGGCCAAATCGGCGGCCTCGTCGGCGGCCAGGACCTGGGCGCGGTAGCTGCTCTGATCGGGCAGGGTGACCTGGATATCGCCGACCCGTCCGCCCTCCCCGGCGATAACGTGCTGGTTGGTGAGGATGCGGCCGTCGGTGTCGATGAGGAAGCCTGAGCCGGCGCCGCGCCTGGGGACAAGCTGGAAGAACCAGCCCTCTTCGTACACCACGCTGGTGATGTTGACGGTGGCCCGGTTGGCCATATCGTAGATCTCGATGTTGTTCTTCTCGTCCGCGCTCAAGGCGGCGCGGGGGGTGTCCGCGCCCGACCAGGCGGGAGCGGCGTTGGTCTGAAGCGGCTGGATCAGACGCCGCCAGCCCCACTCATTCCGCGAGGTGAACCAGAAGAAGGCGCCGGCCAGCAGGGCGGCGATGACCACGCTGCGTGTCTTCATGCTCGAATACTCCGCAAGGAATCGTACGTGCGGCGCACCTGGCGCAAGGTCTCTTCCTTGCTGCCCGAAGTGTCAATGACGAAGTGCGCGTACTTTCGTTTCTCCTCCAGGGGCATCTGGCGCTCCAGGCGCGCCAGGACCTCCTGGCGGGTAAGACCGTCGCGGCGCATGGCGCGCTCGATCTGCTGCTCGCGGCCGCAGACGGCCAAAACAATGCGGTCAAACCTCCGGAAACTGCCGGTTTCCACCAGGATAGCGGCCTCCACGACCGCTATGCCTTCCGGATCCTGCGCCTCGAACTGGCGGATCAGTTCCTCTTCCCGGCGAATGACAGGCGGGTGGACCAGATGGCTGAGGCGCTCCAGCCGCGCGGGGTCGTCGAAGACCAGAGCGGCCAGCTTGCGGCGGTCGATGGCGCCGTCCGGCTGGAGGATTTCGGGACCAAACTCGGCGATCGCCGGTGCGTAGGCTTCGCCATCCGGCGCGAGCGCCTGGTGACCGAGGTCGTCGGCGTAGATGAGGTGGCATCCCAGGGCGGCCAGGGATTCACCGACAAAGCTCTTACCGCTGCCGAAGCCGCCGGTGAGTCCTACCCGGAGCATAGGCCGAGTCTCCGTTCAGCGGATTCGACCGTGTTCAGCATGAGCGCGGCGATGGTAAGCGGGCCGACGCCGCCGGGAACGGGCGTGTAAGCGCAGGCCTTCTGGGCCACGTCCAGGGGGTGAACGTCGCCAATGAGAAGGCTGCCCTTGCGGTCGAAGTCGGCGAGTTTCTCGGGCGAGCCACGAAACACCTGCGCGACTTCCTCGCGCGTGGACAGGCGGTTGGTGCCCACGTCGATGACGGTGGCACCCTCCTGGATGAAGTCCGCGGTGAGCATGGCGGGGCGGCCGATGGCGGCCACCAGGATGT
>VFZS01000207.1 GCA_016871095.1 Acidobacteriota bacterium | reverse complement strand
GCGTGCTCGCGGCGCGCCGGTGCGGCGGCCGGCTCCACCAGCATCCCGCAGACCGGGTCCTTTTGCGGGGCGGGCTGAAACGCCTGAGCCGGGGCGGGTTCGCCGAACTGAACCAGATCGGAGCCCATAGTCTATTAGATTCAGAAAAGGATGCCGCAGTGGCAGGCGCTGCGGGGAGCGGCTATGATAGGACATGGTGCTTCGGGCACCCTGGGGTTGTTCAGAAAAGGGTGAGGTTTCAAAACGATGAGCCGCAGGCGTGTTCTTTTTGCATGGCTGTTAGTCCTGTGTCTGGCCGGGGCCCTGGCGGCGCAGGAAACCCGCAGCATGATTTACGGCCGGGTGCTGGACCCGCAGGGCAGCGCGGTGCCGGGCGCGGCGGTGGTGGTAACCAACCTGGACACAAACACCTCCACTAGACTGACGACCAACGACACCGGCTACTACGAGGCCAACCTGCTGCTGCCGGGCAACTACCAGGTGAGCGGGGAGACCGCCGGCTTCAAGCGGTCCATCCGCAGCGGGATGGTGCTGCCGGTGTCCACGCGCATGGAGATCAACCTGACGCTGGAGCTGGGGGCGGTCACCGAGAGCGTGTCGGTAACGGCGGAAGCGCCGATACTGGACACCAGCACCGTAAGCTCTGGGCGGGTGATGGACAACCGCACGCTCATGGACTTGCCGGTGCTGGGCAACTCGGCCATCCTGCTGGTGAAGCTGACGCCCGGCATCCAGGTGCCGGGCACCAACAACTATCTCGGGCTGCACTCCAACCAGGGCGGCTCAGGGTACTACACGCCGGGCAACGTCGGGGGCAACGAGTGGTCCATCGACGGGATGCCGAACCTGGGCGACTCGCGCCGCGTGGCTTACCTGCCCTATTCCGACACCTTGTCGGAGTTCAAGGTGGAGACCTCGAACTTCGACACCTCGGTCGGGCACACCACCGGAGTCAACATCGCCATGATGTCGAAGGCGGGCACCAACGATTACCACGGCACGCTCACCGAGCAGCACTGGCAGCAGCGCTGGAACGGCTCGTCCTTCTTCGTGCGGAAGAACTACTACGCCAACATCGCGGCCGCCGAGGCCCGCGGCGACCAGGCCCTGGCCGACAAGCTGCGCTCGGAGGACATGCAGACCTCGGGGCGCTCGAACAACTACGCCGCCACCATCGGCGGACCGGTGATCATTCCCGGCCTCTACAGCGGCAAGGACAAGCTGTTCTTCTTCTTCGCCTGGAACGGCTTCAAGGACGTCAAGAGCGAGGACGCCGCCAACATCAACCAGACCATTCCCGGGCTGGCTGACCGCGAAGGCAATTTCTTTCGGCTGCTCCAGGTGGACTCGCGACGCTACCAGATCTACGACCCGTTGAGCGTACGGCGCGACCCTGCGCGGCCTAACAACTTCATCCGCGACCCCATCGCGGGCAACATCGTGCCCCGCGCGCGCTTCATCAACCCGGTCTACGACGCCTACGTGAAGCTGCTGCCCACGCCCAACAACGAGCCTACCGACCCGAGGCGGGAACCGCGCAACAACTACCTGGCCATCGCCACCCCTTACAACTGGGACTACACGGCGTTCACCAACCGGGTGGACTACCAGGCCTCCGACAAGCACCGCTTCTTCGGCCGCTGGAGCTGGAATAACTTCCAGGAGGACCGCGGTGACTGGACCTACGAGTCAGCCCGCGGCCTGAACACCAACGGCCTGAACCGGCACAATGTGGGCGCCACCGTCGACTGGGTCTATACCAAGTCCGCCGCGACGGTATTCGACGTGGCCGTGGCCGCCAACGAGTTCAGAACGGGCACCAAGTTCAGCGTCCCCTTACAGTACAACGCCGCCAAGATGGGGCTGCCGGCCTACATTGACCAGTGGGTCGGCGACCGGGTGATCATCCCCACCATGGAGTTCTCCGGCTACCAGACCCTGGGGCGGGGCTGGCCCACGTTCACGCGCTACCGGGTCTTGACGGGAAAGATGGATGTGTCCCACGTGCGGGGCAGTCACACGCTGCGTGGGGGATTCGACGGGCGCGGGCACTTCCGCACCGGCGGCGGAGGCGGCAACAACACCGGCACTTACAGCTTCTCGAACACCTACACGCGCAAGTATGACGACGGCCTGGAGCCATACGGCGAGTACGGCCATAGCTGGGCGGCCTTCATCATGGGCATCCCCAACGGCATTTCCATCCCGCGCAACGACGATTACGCCACGCATAACCCGTATTACGCCTGGTACGTGCAGGACAACTGGCGGCTGACCTCGAAGCTGTCGCTGAATCTGGGCCTGCGCCTGGAATACGAGCAGGGGCCTACCGAGCGCTACAACCGCGCCATTGCCTACTTCGACTACGCCGCCAAGCTGCCCATCACGGATGCCGCTCAGGCGGCCTACGCCAGGAACCCGGTGCCTGAGCGGGCCGCTTCCACGTTTGTGATCCAGGGCGGCTCGCTGTACGCGGGCGTGGGCGGCGTCAGCCGCCGGCTCATCAAGAACGAACTGAACTGGCTGCCGCGGGCATCTTTGGCCTATCAGGTGAACAGCAAGACCGTGCTGCGCGGCGGCTACGGGCTGTTCTTCGACACCATCAACGTGCTCAACCAGGGCATCGATCAGACCGGCTACAGCCGCTCCACCGGCACCACCATCACCACCGATTTCGGCGTGAACTGGAGGGTGGGCGACCCCAAGAACGGCATCTCCAGCCTGCGCGATCCCTTCCCCGTGCGCGCGGATGGGACCCGCTTCAACGAGCCTACCCGCGACGCCCTCGGACTGATGGCGCGTGTGGGCCGCGGCTGGAGTTTCAACGACTTCAACACCAGGCACGCGCGCATGCAGCGGGTCCGGGTGGGCCTACAGCGGCAGATCACCACCAACCAGGTGATCGAGATTGCATATGCGGGCAGCTATGCGGACCGCATACCGCTCGGCAAGAGCCTCTCTCCGCTGCCCGAGCAGTACTGGGCCAGCGGCCTGGTGCGCAACGACGCGATCGCGAGCAACATGAACGCCAACGTCACCAATCCGTTCAACATCAGGAACTTTGCGAATCTTGAGACCTCCCTCCCGCTGGTCTACCAGGACATGAGCACGATGGGCTTCTACACCTCCTCGACCATCCGCAAGAACCAGCTCCTGCGCGACTTCCCGCACATGAACGGGCTGACCAAGAACACCGTCCCCGACGGCCAGATGCGCAGCCACGCCCTGGAGGTCACCTTCGAGCGGCGTTTCTCGAGGGGCCTCAGCATGAACGTGGGTTACACGCGCCTGAAGGCCCGGGAGGCCGATTATTACGCCAACGAGTTCGACCCGCTGCCGAGCTGGCAGGAGAGCAACGATGGCCGCCCGCACCGCTTCATCGCCACCAGCATCCTGGAGCTGCCCTTCGGCCGGGGCCGCGCGCTGGTGCAGCACGGGCCGCTGAGCTGGGTGGTGGGCGGCTGGCAGCTCGGCGTGACCTACGAGTTCCAGCCGGGCAGCCTGCTGGGCTGGGGCAGCACGGTGTTCTACTACGGCCAGAACCTGGAGGACATCCGCTCGGGCGAGCGCACGCTGGAGCGCTGGTTCAACACCGATAACTTCGAGCGCAACTCAGCCAAGACCGCCACCGGCTACCATCGCCGGGTTTTCCCCACCCGCATGGCGGGCCTGCGCGCCGATATGCTCAATCAGTGGAACGCCAACCTCCAGCGCGATTTCCGGTTCAAGGAGCGGGTGACCTTCCAGTTGCGCATGGACGCGATCAACACCTTCAACCGGGCCCAGATGTCGGGGCCTTCGACCAGCCCGACTTCGACGGACTTCGGGCGCATCACCTCGCAATCCAGCGCCACCAACCGCTGGATCCAGATCCAGGGCCGCATCCGCTTCTGAGCCCCGTAGGATAGGCCTCCCGGCCTGTCAGTCGCACAAGCGTCCAGGCCTGCACGGAGCCTCCCGGCTCCGCAGCCGGCTCCTGGCACTTTGAGGGCGCTGCTAGAATGGCGCCATGGAACAGCGACTGCTTGGACGAAGCGGGTTGAGCGTCTCCTCACTCAGCTTCGGAACCATGACCCTGGGGGGCCGGGGCCGATTCGCGGCCATGGGCAATACCGGGGTGGAGGAAGCCCGGAGACTGACCGGCATCTCGATCGACCACGGTGTCACGCTCTTCGATACCGCTGATGTCTACTCGGAAGGCGCGGCCGAGGAAGTGCTCGGCGCGGCGCTGAAGCAAAGGCGCAACGAGGTGCTCATCGCCACCAAGGTGTTTGCACGGATGGGCTCCGGACCGAACGATCTGGGGCTGTCGCGCCAGCACCTCATCGAGGCCTGCGAGGCCAGCCTGCGCCGCCTGGGAACCGACTACATTGACCTGTATCAGGCGCACAACGTGGACTCGCTCACCCCCATGGAGGAGACGCTGCGCGCCTTCGACGACCTCGTCCGTCAGGGCAAGGTGCGCTACATCGGCGGCTCGAACTTCTCCGCCTGGCAGACGATGAAGGCTGTGGCCATTGCTGATCGCCTCGGTCTGGCGCGCTACATCAGCCAGCAGATCTGCTACTCCCTGTTGGCGCGTGATGCCGAATATGAACTGATTCCCATGGGCTTGGACCAGGGTGTGGGCGTAATGGCCTGGAGTCCGCTGTCTTTTGGGCTCCTTTCAGGCAAGGTCCGGCGGGACGCGCCGCCGTCCGCCGAGAGCCGCATCGGCCTGCTGGGGCCGCCGTTTACCGTGGATTGGGAGCGCCTCTATCGCATCGTGGACGTATTGACGGCGGTCGCCGCCGAGCGGGGCGCCACGCCGGCCCAGGTGGCGCTCAACTGGGTGCGCTGCAAACCGGGAGTGGACACGGTGCTCATCGGTGCGCGCAACGAGCAGCAGCTTCGCGACAATCTCGCCGCGGCCGGCTGGGAGCTCAGCGCCGAAGAAATGGCCCGCCTCGATGAGGTGAGCGCCACCCCCGAGCCTTACCCTTACTGGCACCAGCATAAGTGGGGCGCCGAGCGCAACCCGCGCTTGCCCTCCCGGCGGAGCCAGAGGGCTGTTGAACAAGCCCGCTTGCGCGCGCAGAGCACAAGCTGAAGCGTATGCCACGCGGCAAGTCAACGATTTGCGCGCCCACGTGGGGCATGCGTCAGCTCAAGGTCACTTAGTTTTCCCACCACCGCACATCTGGGCCCACTGTAGGGCGGCTCCCCGCGCCAGCAGCGCGAAGCAGGCCCCGCCGGCTGCGCCTTACGCCTCCCCGCGCGGGTGCGGCTTAACCAGCATTTCGGTTTCAACGCCGCGGTCGCCCTGCTGGCGCATCCAGTCCCTCAGCCTGGCGGTCATCGATTCGATCCGCGCTGCCTGCGCGGGCTCGGCGGCGAGGTTCCGCTGCTCGTAGGGATCGCGTGCGACCTCGTAGAACTCGACCGCAGGCCGGCGCTCGAAGCGCTCCACGGCGCGGCGCGCGTGGGCGTCGGTCTTGGCCCTCTCCACCCACGAGTCCCAGTAATTCTCCTGCTCACCCTGCACGGCGCACTGGAACCGGGCGGTGTGGTTCAGGTTGAGGATCAGCTTGTGGGTGGCCGTGCGGATGGAGCGGATCGGGTAGCAGGCAGATCCGTTGATGATGCCGCGCGTAGTGTGGACGCCGAAGACTGCTTCCGCGTGCCGGTCTGACTTGCCGAGCAGGACCGGCAGGAAACTGCGTCCATCGATTCCCGCGGGCGCCTTGCCGCCGGCCGCTTCCAGCAGCGTCGGCAGCCAGTCCACTCCCTGCACCATGGCGTTGTTGGTTGTGCCGGGCCGGATCTGCCCGGGCCAGCGCAACACAACGCTTTCGCGCAGGCCCAGGTCATAGCAGGTCCATTTCGAGAAAGGCAGTCCGTTGCCCTGCTCGCTGCAATACATGGTGAGGGTCCGGTTGGCCTGGCCACTGCGCTGGACAATGTCGAGACACTGGCCCACTTGCCAATCCAGGTATTCCACTTCAGCGTAGTACTTCGCGAGGATCTCCCGCGTGGCTGGCGTATCCACCCAGTACGGCGGCACGCGGATGGAGGAAACCGGATGCCGCGAGGGGTCGCCTTGGTTGTGCGGCGCGTGCGGCTCGTGGGAAGCGACGAAAACGCAGTAGGGCTGCCTGTCGTTGCGGCGGACGAACTCCTCGAGCAGATCGAGCTTGAGATTGCCGGCCGGCGCACCGAGATACTCGTACGGGAACGCCTCGAGCGGGCCGAAATGGCGCTTGCCCACGAGGCCCACCCGGTAGCCGAGTTCCTTGAAATGGCTGGGCCAGGTCTTGATGCCCGGCTTGATCTGGCTGTGGTTGGGATAGGCGCCGTTGCGCACGGGGAAGATGCCGGTCATCATCTGCTGGCGCATGGGGGCGCACATGGCCGTGCCGGTGAAGGCGCGCGTGAAGCGGACTCCGCCGGCGGCGAGGCGGTCGATGTTGGGCGTCGCCACCACATTGCTGCCGAAGCAGCCGATGTCGTGATGCGTGTGGTCGTCGCCGATGATCAGCAGCAGGTTCGGCTGCTCCGGCGCGGCCAGCGCTCGGGGGATGACAAATGGCGCCACCGCCGTCCGGATGACTCCCCGCCGGGTGAGGTTTGTGTTCACCATGACGACCCTCCTGTCCTGGGTGCGGTCCGGGCTATGGCTTCTTTTTCGAGGCTTTCTTGGCCGGCGCCTCGCCGGGCGGGCGAATCTCCTGGCCCCAGTCGGTGCGCGGCGGACCGCTCCATGGTTCCGCGAACGTGCGCTGCGCCCAGGCGTCGTAGGCGGCGGAAAGCCGCGCCACGACGGCAGGCTGTTCCGCGGCCAGATTGCGCATTTCCGTGCGGTCGGCCTGCATGTCGAACAGCTCCCAGGCCTCACCGTACTTGGAGACGAGTTTCCACTGGCCGTCGCGCACGGCGCGGTTGCCTTCATGCATGAAGAAGATGGGTTGTTTGCGGGCCACCGGCCGGCCGGAGAAGGCGGGGACGAGGCTGGCGCCCTCGGTGGGAATGGCCGCCCGACCTCGGATGTGCGGCGGATACTTGGCGCCGGCGGCGGCCAGCACGGTCGGCAGAATGTCGATCAAGTGCGCCGGCTGGGCCTCGAACCTGCCTTGACGCGCTTGGGGGATGGATGCAGGCCAATGGGCGATCAGCGGCGTGGCGATACCGCCTTCGTGGGTGAAGTGCTTGTAACGGCGGAATGGGGTGTTGTTGAGCGTGGCCCAGTTCATGCCGATGAAGACATTGGAGTCCGGGCCTCCGGGCGGGTGGCCGTCGAAGCGGCCGGGCGGTCCGGACTCGGCGTTGCCGCCGTTGTCGGACATGAACAGGATGAGCGTATGGTCGAGGACGCCGCGCTGTGCCAGGCCGTCAACCAGGCGGCCGACGCTGCGGTCCATCGCGTGGACCGTGGCGGCATAGATGGCCATCATGTGGTCGAAGCGCTCGCGGTCGCTCTGGCTGAGGCTGTCCCAGGCGGGAGAATCGGGGGGACGCTCCGTCAGCGGCCAGCGCGGGTCGATGAGGCCCATGCGCACCTGGCGCTCGTAACGCGCCTGGCGCAACTTGTCCCAGCCGGCCAGGTAGTGGCCGCGGAACCGCTGAATGTCCGCGTCCGGCGCCATCAACGGGAAATGCGGCGCGTTGTGAGCCAGATAGAGGAAGAACGGCTTCTTCTGCTGGCGCGCCTGGTCAATGAAGCGCAGACCAAACTGGGTCCACAGATCGGTGCTGTACCAGGACTGGCCGACTTCCGGCGCGTCGAGCGGAAGTTCCTGGCCGTTGAGGTAGATCCTCGCGTTGCTGCGGCCGCGCTGGTTCGGGTAGTAGATCCCGCCGGCCTGGTGATTGAGGCTGCGGTGGAAACCGCGGGTCCACGGCGGTGTGCCGTGCTGCTGCCCGAGGTGCCACTTGCCGGTCATGGCGGTGAAGTAGCCGGCCGGCTGGAGGGCCTCGGCGATGGTGACGCTTTGGTCCACCAGGCGGCCCTGATAGCCGCGTGAGCCGGGGCGCACGTCGTTGTCCAAGTGGCCCATGCCGGCCTGATGCGGGTACAGGCCGGTCAGCAGGGACGCGCGGCTGGGACTGCACCGGGCGGTATTGTAGAACTGCGTGAACCGCAGGCCCCGCGAAGCCAGCCGGTCGATGTTGGGCGTGGGAATCTCGCCGCCATAACAGCCGATGTCGGAAAAGCCCATGTCATCGACGAGAATGACAACTATGTTGGGTAGTGCCGCGGCGGCGGCTGACACGCGCGCGGCGGCGCCGCCCGCAAATACCCCGAGAAACGACCTCCGATTCATGTTTGGCCTCCGTCCCGCTTGACTCCGCGATCAGTATAACAGGCGCGGGAGCGCCCTCCCCGCTGCGGCCCGCAAAGAGGTGATGGTCTCCTCCAGTTCGAGGCGTGCGATTGGCACAGACGGGCGCCAGGCACAGCGCGGCATAGCCGCAACCAAAGCCCTGCTGGCGGTTCCGTGGGGCGAACCTCCAGGTTTGCGAGCTGGTTTTCCAACCAGCTTTGGGCCGCGCCCGGAGCCCGCGGCAGGTAAGCCGGCAAGGATGCCGGC
>VFZS01000206.1 GCA_016871095.1 Acidobacteriota bacterium | reverse complement strand
ACCAGGTGCAGGCCTCGAAGGTGTCGTTCATCTCCTTCATCCAGCGCTGGAGGCGCGCGCGGCAATGCTCCAGCGCGGCGCGGCGCCCCCTCTCGCCGGGCAGGTTCCTCATCTGGTAGGGGTCGGCCTGTCGGTCAAAGAGCAGCTCGCTCCGGTCGCGCCGGTAGATGGCGTAGGTGTACCGCTCGTCGCGCAAGGCACGCCACTCGTGGCCATCTCTCCAGGCCGCGGTCGTGCCCATACCCTGGAGATACGCCGCTTCCGGCCGCGGTCCGGAGCGGCCCCGCACAGCCCCGCTCACGTCGCCGCCCTCGACTCCCCGCGGCACGGGCAGGTCCATCAATGACAGCAGCGTCGGCATGATGTCCGGCGTACCGAGCAACGCATCCGAAACGCCGCCCGCCTTGATCCGGCCGGGCCAACGAATGAGGAACGGCACGCGGATGGCCTCTTCGTAGAAGATGTTCTTGGCGCGGCGGCCCTGCGAACTGAACATCTCCCCGTGGTCCGAGGTGAATACCACGATAGTGTCCTGGTCAAGGCCCGCCTCCGCCAGCGCCCGCATCAGCCGGCCGAGGTTCCAGTCCAGGTTCGCCGTCATCGCGTAGTAGGCCTGCATAAACTGCCCGACCTGCTGCGGGTACTCGGGCGTGAGTGCGCCCCAGGTGTCGGCGTAGGGATCGGACCGGCCGGAGTGATTCGGCCGCGGAGGAATCTTCTTGCCCCGGAACCGCTCGGCGTACTCGGGCGGCACGTTATCCCAATTCCAGGGATCGTGCGGTGTGCCCCAGGAGAGAAACAGCGCCAAGGGCTGCCCGGCGTCCGCCTGCCGGCGCAGGAAGTCGATCGCCATGGCGGTCTGCGAATCCGGTTCGTAGCCCGGATGCAACTCGCGCTCGGGCCGGTCGCGGAAGAAGGGCGCCCGGTAGTAGTTGTGGTTGAAGTTGTAGGCGGCCCACAGACCGTCGAAGCCCAGCCGGTACGGCCCCGGAGGCACGAAGCCGTTGATGGTCTGCTGGTGATTGCCGAGCTGGTTGGCCCACAGGTGCCACTTGCCGATGTAGGCGGTCTGGTAGCCGGCCCGGGCCAACCCGTGCGCGAAGCAGTCGTGCTCGGGACTGAGGCGCAGCTCGTTGATGACCATGCCCGTGGTGGAGGTGTACTTGCCGGTCATCAACGAGGCGCGATACGGGGCGCATATGGGGCTGGAGGATACGGCCTGGCGCAGGCTGATGCTCTGGCCGGCCAGCCGGTCGATGTGGGGCGTATCCGCGTGAGGATCGCCGGCGTATCCGCACGAGAAGTAACGAAGCTGGTCGGCGAGGAGGTAGACCAGGTTGGGGCGCCGTGGCGCGGGACGCGCGCCAGCGGCGCCAGCGGTGGCGGCCAGGAATTCCCGCCGCGTGGGCTGCCCGTGGTGCATCTTTCCCGTATACCATCAGCTCCCGCCACGCTGCACGCCGAGGCGGAGGCCCGCGCACACCACCGGGCGCAGCTTGTGAACGAGGCGGGAGCAGGCGGGTTATACTGGGAGCCAGCCGGCAGACCCTGAACAGGGACCCCGGAAGAGGCGGCCAGGGAGAAGGCGACCCCGCCGCGCAGTGAGCGTATGCAGATCCACCACGAACCTCTGACAGACGTCGTTCGCTACATAGAGAAGTGCCGGAACATCGACCTGGCGGAGCAGGAGCCGCACTTCGACAACCTGCTGCGCTGCATCCGGCGGTTTCGGCAGGTGGACGGCAGCCTGAACATGCTCGAAGTCGGCACCGGCATGGGCTGGGCGCCGATTATCGCCAAACAACGGGGTTTGCGTTTGAAAGGGCTGGAAATCAGCCCGCTGCTGGTGGAGGCCGCCAGGGAATACGGCAGAAAGTATGGCGTCGAGCCCGACATCGAGCTCGGCAACATCGAAGAGGCGGATCTCGGCGAGAACGTCTATGACGTGATCATCGCCAGTTCGGTCTTCGAGCATGTCGAGCACTGGAAGAGGGGCCTGCGGACGGTCTATCGCGGCCTCAAGCCCGGCGGGCTGCTGTTCTTTGAGTCCACCAACAA
This sequence comes from Acidobacteriota bacterium, assembly GCA_016871095.1. GTDB lineage: Bacteria > Acidobacteriota > Terriglobia > Bryobacterales > Bryobacteraceae > VFZS01. Next base: position 6,542 of record VFZS01000206.1, on the reverse strand, counting down.
GTGGAGCCTGGTCTCCGGCGAGTATTCGCGGCTGCCACTGTACGGCTGGATGCCGAACCGGCTGCGATATCGTTTTCGCATGCTGGTGCAGGGCCCCGACATCATGGAGAACGGCATCGATTTCCACCAGTTCACCTACCCCGGGCTGCGGCGCGCATTTCGCGAGATCGGGTTCACGCGCTGGCACGACCGGGTGGACCTGTCCGACCCCCAGGTAATCCGCAACCCGATCAGGCGCATCGTACTGAGGATCTGCAAGAAGAGCGCCCTGGCGCGCGAAGTGGTGCTCACTTTTTTCGAAGTGACTACCTTCGTCTGCGAGAAGTAGCAGCCGGCAGGGCAGTGCGGCGGCTTGGCGGACCGGCTGTCATGAAGTAGCATGGAGAAAGACCGAAAGGAGTCCCATGAAGCGACGCACCATGGTGGGCGCGGTTCTTGTCGGGCTGGGAACGCCGCGGCCGGGCAAGCCCAGATCCGGTGACATTCCCAGGCGGGCGCTCGGCGGGACGGGCCAGAAACTGACCGTCATCGGCACGGGCGGGGCGCGCTTTCACCTGGTCCCGTTCGAAGAGGCCAAAGCCGTAGTGCGGCGCGCCTATGATCTGGGCATCAACTACTTCGACATGGCGCGCAGCTACGCGGAGGGCCGAGCCGAGGACGTATACGGCGCGGTGATCCCGGACTTCCGCAAGAGCATCTTCCTCACCACCAAGTCCGGCCAGAGGACGCGGAAAGGGGCCGAGGCGGACCTGGAGACCTCGTTGAGGAAGCTGCGGACCGACTACGTGGATCTCTGGCAGATGCACGGCGTCAACCGGAAGGAGGATCTTGAGCGCTCCTTCGCCCCCGGCGGCGCCATGGAAGCCTTCGAGGCGGCCAAGAAGGCGGGCAAGTGCCGCTTCATCGGCTACACCAACTGCCGCGATCCCGAGGTGCATGTCGCGATGCTCCGGCACGCGGAGCATTTCGACACGGCGTTGATGCCGCTGCACGTGGCCGACACGTGTTTTTCGGAGTCGCCCAGCATGAGCTTCGAGAGGACGGCGCTGCCCGCGGCCGTCGAGCGCGGACTGGGCATCTTCGCCATCAAGGTCTTCGGCAACGCCTTTCTGCTGCGGACCTTCAGCGTGGGCGACTGTCTGAGATACACGCTGAGCCTGCCCGTCACGGCGGCGGCGCTGGGCTTCTGCACCATCGGCCAACTGGAGGACGATGTGCGGATCGCGCAGAACTTCCGGCCGCTTGCGGCCGAGGAGATGAGCGCGCTGCGCGCCCGGGCCGCCAGCGGCAAATTCGACACCATTCGCGGCCCGGCGCTCGAATACTGGAAGACCCGCTAGCACCGCAGGCAGGAATCATGGACAGGAAGAACAAGCGGGTGAGCCGGCGGGGGCTTCTGAAGACGGCCGGCGCAGCGGCCGGGGGCGTGCCCCTGGCTGTTCCTGCGCTGGTGACGGGGCCGGAGCCGGCAGGGCGCAACATCCACCAGCGGCCCTGGTGGGTGCGCACCGTGGAGCGGCCCACCCTGGGCGAGACCAACAGCGACTTCCAGCGCTTCGGTGGCGCCAGCATCTTCGCGCTGTACAGGGACCTGAAGGTGCAGCGCGAGGGCGAGGCCGCGCTGAAAGCGGAGCGTGCGGCCAACCGCAGGCATACCGCGGAGTGGATCCGGCAGAAGAAGCCCGGCTTCGGGCTGCGTGACCGCCAGCTCATGGAGGCCGGCTGGACCGTGATGCGGTCGGCCCGTCCCGGCGAGGGCTTGCTCGCCTGGACGCGCGTGCGGGTGCAGACCCCGGCGGAACTGGGGGTGGACCGCTACGCCGCCTCTCCGCAAGAGATGGCCAACACCGTGAAAGCGGCGGCGCGCTTCTACGGGGCCGGGGCCGCCGGTATCGCGCCGATGAACGAGAAGTACGTCAACCTCCGGCAAGGCGGCAAGGACATCGTCTTCGAGGATGTGGACGCGCCCGCGGTCGGCGAGCAGAAGTTCGTCATCCCCAGGAAGATGAAGTGGGTGGTGGCCATCGCCGTCCCCATGGACCTGGACCTGATCAGGCGGGCGCCCACGGCGCTGGGCGAGGGCGCCACCACGCTGGGCTACAGCCAGTGCGCGTTCGTGGTGGGCACCCTGGCCGAGTTCATTCGCGGGTTGGGCTACCAGGCCATCCCCAGCGTGAACGACACGGCTCAGAGCGTGCCCTTCGCCGTGGACGCCGGGCTGGGGGAGATGAGCCGCCTGAACCGCCTGATCACGCCCGCCTTCGGCCCGGCCGTGCGCCTGTGCAAAGTGTTCACCGACATGCCCATGGCTTGCGACAAGCCCGTCGACTTCGGCGTGGTCGAATTCTGCAAGCGTTGCAAGAAGTGCGCGGAGGAGTGTCCCTCGGGCGCCCTGTCGTTCGATGACGAGCCCAGCTTCCGGGTCCGTGGCCCCTGGAACAACCCGGGGCACAAGGCGTGGTACGAGGATTCCTACAGGTGCTTCCAGCACTGGCAGGAGGTCACCACCGACTGCGGGATCTGCTTCGCCGTGTGCCCCTACACCAAGGCCGCCAAGGCGTGGGTCCACCGCTTCGTCAAGGCGGCGGCTTCGGTGGCGCCGCCCGCCGACCGGTTCTTCCGGGCCATGGACAACGTTTTCGGCTACGGACGGCAGCACGCCCCGGAGAAGTGGTGGAGTGAAGACCAGCCGCCGTTCGGCCTGGACAGCGAGCAGGTGAGGGGAGGCTGAGCATGGGGAGGGATTACCACACGATCAGGCTCCGCCGGCGCCCCTGGTGGGCGTGGCTGCTGGCGGCGCTGTGGTTGTTGCTGATGGTGGCGGGTGTGCAGACCGCGGTGGCCAGCGGCTGCGAGTCCGAGTACCGGGCGGCGGCGGTCAGTTGGGTGCTGGTGGCGGCGCTGCTGCTGGTGGGCGGAGTGGCATGGTGGCAGGCCGGGAGGGCGGCATGACACGCCGTGATTTCGCGGGCGCCCTGCTGGCCGCGCCCGGGGGGCGGCGGCTGCGGATGGCCACGTTCCGCGCCGATGTGACCCCGGCCAAGGGCGAACCGCTCATCTGGGTCGTGCCCGCGGCGGAAGTCCTGGATCCCCTCTGGGCTAAAGGCATCATCCTGGAGGACGGCAGCGGCCGCTACGTGCTGTGCGCCGTGGACTGGTGCGGGCTGGGCAGCTCCGTGCATCTGCTGTTCCGCTCGAAGCTGGCGGCGGCCGCGGGGACGGAAGTGCCGCGTGTGGCGGTGCAGGCGGTGCACCAGCACAGCGCGCCCTACATCGACGGCGACGCTTACGCTCTGTTGCGGAAGATGCCCGCGCCGCCGCTGCTGATGAGCGATCGCTTTCTGGAAGAAGTGACGGACCGCTTGGCCGACGCGGCCAAGGCGGCCCTCGCGCGCCTGGAACCGTTTGACCGCGTGGGCACGGGCGAAGCGGCGGTCGAGCGGGTGGCCTCGGCGCGCCGCGTCTTCAGCGGGGGCAAGCTGCTGGTCCGCTACAGCGGCGGCGGGAAGGATCCCGCCATGGCGGCTCTGCCCGAAGGCCCCATCGACCCGCTGCTCAAGACCGTGACACTGGCCCGCGGGTCAAAGCCGCTGGTCCGGTTGCATTACTACGCCACACACCCGCAGACCTTCTGCTGCGACGGGCGGGTCTCGGGCGACTTCGTCAGTGCGGCACGTGAAGAGTTCGAGCGGAAGGACGGCGTGGCTCAGATCTACTTCACCGGCTGCTCGGGCGACGTGACGGTGGGCAAGTACAACGACGGCTCCGAAGCAGCGCGGCAGGCTCTGGCCGTGCGGTTGCGGCAGAGTATGGAAGCGGCCATCGCGGCGGCGCACTTTGCGCCGGTCACCGCCATGCGCTGGCAGACCGCGGACCTGACGCTGCCACCCAGGCCCAGGCCGCAGGGCGGCGCGACGCCCTCCGACGGCCAGGCGCTCTACCGCGCGGTCATTCCGGAGGCCTTCGCCGCCCGGACGACACCGCTTCCGCTGAGCGCGCTACAATTGGCCCAGGTGCGCATCCTGTACCTGCCCGGAGAGCCGATGCTGGAGTTCCAGAGGTTCGCCCAGCGGCTGCGCCCGGACCGCTTCGTGGCGGTGGCGGGCTACGGCGACATCAGCCCCGGGTATCTTTGCACCGACCGCGCCTTCGAGGAGGGCGGTTACGAGCCGAGCGCGGCCAACGCCGGACCGGGAACCGAGGCGCGGGTGAAGCAGGCCATCGAGAAGCTGCTGGAAAGATAGTGTCTACGTAGGAGGTATTCGGAAATGTCCAAGGACGCAGGCAACACGCGGCGGTCGTTCGTGATGGCGGGTCTGGCCGCGGGCGGTGCATCGGGCGCCAGGTTCAAGGAGACGCTTGCGCTGAACGGCGGGGCTAAGGCGGTGACGTACCCGGCGGCGCAGGCGAGCGCGCTGTTTCGCTGGCCGCGCTACGGCCCGGCCGAGAAGCAGGCGCTGCACGAGGTCATCGACAGCGCGAAGTTCTACGATGAGCTGCCGCTGTTCGAGAAGGAGTGGAAGGACTACACCAAGTCGCCTTACGTCAAGGCGCACATGAACGGATCGAGCGCCCTGACCAGCATGTACTTCGCGCTGGACCTGCCGCCGGGCAGCGAGATCATGGTCCCCTCCTACACCTTCTACATGACCTGCCTGGCCATGCGCTTCTTCGGCTGCGTGCCCATCTTCATCGACATCGATAAGCGCACCGCCTGCTTCGACCTGGAGGACGCCAGACGCAAGCTCACCAAGCGGACCCGCGCCCTGTGCGTGATGCACTCCTGGGGCCTGCCCTGCGAGATGGACCGCATCGCCGAGTGGGCGAAGGAGAAGGGTCTCATCCTGCTGGAGGACGCCGCGCACGCGCACGGCGCCGAGATGCAGGGCAAGGCGATGGGGACCTGGGGTGTGATGGGCATTTACAGCTTCCAGACCTCGAAGGTGCTGCCCGGAGTCGAGGGCGGCATGGGGATGTACCAGACGCGCGAGCACTACGAGCGCGCGGCCGCCTTCGGCGAATACCTGGACCCGGTGAAGTTCCCCAGCGACAGCCCGGTGCGGGCCTATGAGGGCACCGGCTTCGGCCAGAAGTACCGCATGCATCCTTTCGCCGCGGCGGTGCTCCGCCGGCAGCTTAAGGGCCTGGATGAGCGCGGCGCCGTGGTGGCGGCCAACGCGCGCCGGCTATACGACCAGCTCGCGGACCTGCCCGGCCTGGCCGAGCCGCGCTGCCGTCCGGACCAGAAGCGCGCGTACTACTATGCCAGCCTGCTGTTCGTGGACTTCGGCAAGCTGGGCGTGTCGCGCGACCCGCTGATGAAGGCGCTGCGCGCCGAGGGCGTGCGGGTGACCATGTGGGACTATCCGGAGCAGCACAAGCTGAAGATCTACTCCGAGGCCAAGTGGTGGCACCACAAGCCGGACGTGCCGGCTTCCCTGCCCGGCACCGAGTGGGTCAACAAGAACCATATCTTCCTGCCCAACATCCACGGCGAGGCGCCGGAGCTGATCGAGCAGTACGTAAAGGCCTTCCGCAAAGTGTGGGCGCACCGGGAAGAGCTGGCCAAGGTCTAATGGCGCGAAACCGCCGGAGGGAACTCACCATGTCGGAGAACTGCGTCTTAGTGCTGGCGGCCGGTGTGTTGCTGCTGGCGGGGTGCGCACCGGCGCCCAGGCCGGAGACCTCTCCCGGGAGGCTGGTCGCGCGCACGTACAACTCCGGTTTCGCGCAGGCCCACGACACTTACAACGGCATGGGCACGGCGAGCGACGGCAGGATCTACTACGTGCTCAGCTCCGAGCTGCACGACGTGGGCGCGCAGATGTACTCCTTCGATCCGGCCGACGGGCGGATCAAGCACCTGGGCGACCTCTCCGAAGCCTGTGGCGAGAAGGGGCGGAAGGCCATCTCGCAGGGCAAGAGTCACGTGAACTTCGGCGAGGCCAACGGGAAGCTGTACTTCGCCACGCACATCGGTTACTACAGCATCATCGACGGGATGGAGAAGATGGGCGTCCCGCCGGCGGGCTTCCAGCCCTACCTGGGCGGCCACCTGCTGGCCTTCGACCTGAAGACCGGGCAGTTCGAGAGCCTGGGTGTGGCGCCCGATCGCGAGGGCATCATCACCTTCAACATGGACCCGGCGCGAGGCCGCATGTACGGCATCACCTGGCCCACCGGCTACTTCTTCCGCTACGATCTCGCCAAACGAGAAATGAAGAACCTGGGGAAGTTCTTCGAGCAGGGGGAGAATGGCCAGGGTCCGACCTATCGCACCATCTGCCGCTCGATCGCGGTGGACCCGGATGACGGCTCGGTCTATTTCTCGACAGGTGACGGCACGATTCACCGCTACCGCTACGACCGCGACGCGGTGGAGCAGGTGGCGGGCGACAACCTCAAGAAGGACTACTTCGGCCTGTACGAGGTCACTTCCGCGGGTCACATGGCGTATAACTGGCGGCAGGTGTTCTGGCGGGCGGAGGACCAGGCCGTCTACGGCGTGCACGGCAACTCGGGGTACCTGTTCCGCTTCGAGC
>VFZS01000205.1 GCA_016871095.1 Acidobacteriota bacterium | reverse complement strand
GACGAAATCGGCGCGGAACTGGGCCTGGCGGTGAAGGAGGCGTGCAGTCTCGGAGAGGCCAGCAGAGTTCCCGGCGGTTGACCGCTCCCTGACGGTCGCGGCTCGGTCTGGGGTGCCGGCGCCGCTCCGAGCCACGAGCGTCAGCGAGTGGTCCCGGGCCGCGCCTTCGTCCAGCATCTCGCCGAGGGCTGTCAGCGCGCGGTCGAGCAGCGCCGTGGTGCGGCTCTGGATGGACTTCGCGCGCGCCAGCATCTCTTCCGCCGGGAAGGCGTGGCAGTACAGGCAGGCGCGGGCGCCGTTGGTGAGCGGGCTGCGCGCATGATGACCGGTGATCCTGACCGCGCCCTGGCGCACCAGCGGCATGTGGCAATCGGCGCAGGTGACGCCGCTGCGCGCGTGCACGCCCTGGCTGTACAACTCGTACTGGGGGTGCTGCGCCTTCAAGAGGGGCGCACTCGTTCCCGCGTGCACGAAGTCGCTGAAGCCCGCCGCCTCGTAGTGGGACTCCATGTCCTCCAGCCTGAGGCCCCGGCTCCAGGGATATGCGACACGCATGGAGCCGGGCGGGAAGTAGTACTCGCTGTGGCACTGCGCGCAGACCAGCGCGCGCAGTTCCTGATGGCTGCGCGGCGCGCGGGGAAAGCCGGGGCGGGTCAGGCGCAACGCCGTGGTCTGGTGGTCGTGGCAATCCGCGCAGCCGATGGACTGTTCCAACTCCCGCCGCACCTCCCAGTACGGGGTCAGCTCGAGCCACGCCGGGCCGCGCGCGGGCAGCGTTCCGTGGCAGGTGAGACAACCGCCAGGCAAAGGGCGCAACTTCGGCAGGCCGGTGAAGAGCCGTTTCCAGCGCGGGTCGTCGGGGAAGGACTCGTCGCGGTCCTTGAGCGAGTAGGCGTGCCCGCGCTTGTCGCGCCAGCGCGGCTCCTCACGGGCGGGCCGCTTCCAGGCCTCCGCATGCGCAGGGAATCGCTGCTCGAAGGAAGTGCCCCGTGGGGCAGGCGGTTTCGCCTGTCCCCGCGACAGGCTGAAGCCTGTCCCACGGATCAGCGGCCCAGCGAGGAACGCCACCACGGCGGCAGCCGCCGCAAGCCCCGCATACTTCCACAGCCTCATGGCCGCCCGCCCAGTCGTCGCCGCGCGCGCTCGGCAGCCTCGACGCCGCGGGACTGCGCCTCTTCGATGATGGAGAAGCCGCTCAGGTCGGAGTTGGCGAAGAGCAGACTACCGTCCAGCGCGGCCAGCCGCCGCCGCTCCTCGGAGAACATCGACCCGACGACGGGCCGGATCATGGCGTGCCCCATCCGCATGATGTCGATGCGCGCCACGCACGCGCGAATGTCGGGATGCGCGCGCGCCAGGTCGTCGAGGATGGCCGCCTTCCAGTAGTTCCAGTCCGCATCCAACAGCAGCTTGCGGGCGCGCGCCGGCGCGCCCTGCGCCAGCGCCCAGTAGAAGGTCCACACCGTGCGCTCCGGCTGGCGGCCCAACTGCTGGTGCGTGGCCACGACGTAGCCCAGCGCCGGCGAATCGTAGAAGACGTTGTCCCAGGCGGGCTCGGCGGCCTGGCGCGGCCAGCGATCCAGCGTGAGGTTGGCGGTCAGCCAGGGCGAGTACTCGAAGCCGCCCACCGGCGGGGCGTCCTCGATGAGGTAGGGCGCCAGGAAGGTGGGCGCGGCGAAGATGACTGTGTCGGCAGTGTAAGCGGTGCTCTCGGTGAGCACCCGCAGCCGTGGTCCGGCCCTGGTGATACGGTGGACCAGAGCACTAGTGCGCACAAATCGCCCGAGCCGCTGTTCGAGCCGCCGCACGATCCACCCATTGCCCTCGGGCCAGGTCAGCGGGCCTTTCTCTTCGGGCTCCCGCGCGGCGAAGTAGTGTATGCCCGCCCAGGCGGAGGTGTCCTCGGCCAGCGCGCCGAAGTCGTCGCGGCAGCAGTAGTTCACGTACCAGTGAAGGTAGGGCGAGGTGAAGTTCGCCTGGCGGAGCCAGTCGGCCATGGAGATGCGATCGAGCGGCGAGGGCCGCGCCCCGCGATCCGCCGGGATGGTGAACTGCCCTGTCGCGCGGAACTGCTCGAGGCGTTCCTCGAAGCGGCGGTACTGGTCGCGGTCGCGCGCGGTGACGCCCACGACGGGCTCGAGTCCCTCCTGCCAGCGGCCATGCAGGAAGAGCCGCTCCTGCGGCGAGTGGCAGAGGAAGCGCTCCTGGAAGTGGCCGCCCGCCAGCACGCCCAGGTCCTCGAGCAGCTCGCGGATCAGCGTGGATCGCGGGCCTGGCACGGGAACGTAATGCGCGCCCCAGGGGAACGCGGTGATGTCGTTCTCGCCCCAGCGCGAGACTCCTCCCAGGCGGTCTTCCATCTCGAGCAGAAGGAAGTCGCGGAAGCCGCGCTTCTCCAGGCGCCAGGCGGCTGAAAGCCCCGCCATGCCGCCGCCCACGATCACCAGCGGAACGCGCACCTCCTCGAGGGGCGCGCGTAAGGGGCCTCGGCTGCGCAGGCGGTGGCCGGGACGGTCCGATTCGTTGACGTAGGAGCCGGCGATGGGGCGGTCGGTCTTGCGGCACAGGCCGATGAGCGCGGCGCTGAGGAAGCGGCGGCGGGGAAGAGGCCGGCCTGAAGGCCGGCCGCAGGCTGAAAGCCTGCCCCACTTCAGGGTGTGATCTGGCTCCATTCCTGCTCGTAGTAGCGGACCAGCACCTGGTCGTTCAGCCGGTTGGCCTCGACCTGGACCGGTCCCATGTCGCTCGGGAAGTGGAAGAGCTGCGGCAGCGCCGCGGCAGTCAGAAACCTGAGGCCGGCGGGCAGCTTGTCGGGCGGACGGTAGGGCGTCAGGCTGGCCAGCACAAAGCCCCATTCGCCAAAGGAGGGCACGTAGGCGTGGTAGGGGTGAACCTGGAAGCCCGCCTGCTTGAGAGTCTCGACGATGCACCAGTAGGATTGGCGCGCGAACAGCGGCGAAGTGGCCTGCACCGCCACGGCCCCGCGCGCGGTCAGGCGGCGGGCCAGCATGCGATAGAAGGCCGTGGTGTAGAGCTTACCCAGGGTGAAGTTGGTGGGATCGGGGAAATCGACTACGGCGAAGTCGAAGCTCCCGCCGGCCTGCTCGAGCCAGGGGAAGGCGTCGGCGTTCACGATGCGGACTCGCGGGGCCGTGAGCGCGCCGGCGTTGAGCTGGGTGAGCAGCGTGTGGGAGGAGAACAGCCGGGTCATCTCCGGGTCGAGGTCCACCAGGGTGACGCTCTCGATGGCAGGGTAACGCAGCACCTCGCGGGCGGCCAGGCCGTCGCCGCCGCCCAGGATCAGCACGCGCCGCGCCCAGGGCAGGGCCGCCAGTCCGGGATGCACCAGCGCCTCGTGGTAGCGGTACTCGTCGCGCGAGGAGAACTGCAAGTGCCCGCTCAGGAACAGCCGCAGGTCGTCCTTCCACTTGGTGAGCACGATGCGCTGGTAGTTGGTGGAGCGCGCGAAGATGACCTCGTCGGCGTAGAGGCTGGCTTCCGCCAGGCTGCTGATGCTCTCGGCGCCGGCCATCCCCGCGCCGAGCGCGGCGAGCACCAAGAGGCAGCTCGCGCGCAGGCGCGCCGGGCGCGGCAACTGATCGCGGAACAAGTAAGTGGACCACAGCGCGACGCCCGCGTTGATGATCCCGAACAGCAGCGCCCCGCGCGCCAGGCCCAGCTTGGGCACCAGTATCATGGGAAACGCCAGCGAGGCGCCCAACGCACCCAGGTAGTCGAAAGTCAGCACGTGCGCCACCAGGTCGCGGAGCTCGAAGCGGTGCCGGAGAATGCGCATCAGCAGGGGGATTTCCAACCCCACCAGCACGCCAACGGCGAGCACCATCAGGTACAGGCCCAGGCGAAAACCAGGCGTGTAGGCGAAGGCCAGCAGCAGCAGCGAGGAGGAAAAACCGCCCAGCAGTCCCACCATCAGCTCGATGGTTACGAAGCGAGCCACCAGCCCGCGGGTAATGAAGCGCGAGAGCCAGCTGCCGACGCCCATGGCGAACAGGTAGCCGCCGATGACGGTGGAGAACTGGAAGATGCTGTCGCCCAGCAGGTAGCTGGCCAGCGCCCCGGCGACCAGCTCGTAGATGAGCCCGCAGGCGGCGATCAGGAAGACCGAGATGAAGATTAGCGCGGTCAAGCCTCAGTGCACCGAGGCGGCGATGATGATGCACATGCCCAGGGAAATGGCCCCCACCATGATGGCCAGGGCGACGTTCTTCTCCTCGACGATTTCCTTCCACAGCGCGTAGGGCGTGAGCTTGTCCACGATGCAGAAGGCCGCCACGAAGATGGCGATGCCCAGCAGGGAGTACACCAGGGCATTCAGGATGTAGCCGGGATTGAAGTTAGTCATGGGTTGCCTCCGTTACTTTCCCCTGAAAAAGCGGGGGATGTAACCATAGTGCGAACGATACGCGCCGGGGTTGTCGCGCACCGACTTGGGGACGTTCTTGACTTCGTTGACGCGCAGCAGGCTCCAGCCGCGGTACTCGGCCAGGCCGGTCAGACCCAGCAGCATCACGCCGTACAGCAGATAGAGGGGATGTTTCATCAGTCGTCGTCTCCGGAATCGCCGTCATCGGAATCCGTGCTGGCGTAGTCGCTCTCGGCCCAGCGCCGCTGGCTGAATACCACGGCGCGCACGGTGGTGAAGATGGGCGGGATCAGCAGCAGCCCGGCGGCTATGAAGAGAAAGCCGAGCGAGGGCACGTCGCGCCGCACCACCAGCTCGTATCGCATGGCGGCGGCGCCCGCGTCCATCTCCGGCTCGACCCGCAGGTAGTAGCGTCCCGCGGGAACAGCAGGCACCGTGGCGCTGTCGCTGGGACCGCCTTCGCGCCACGCGCCATCGCTGTCCCGCCCGAAGTAGTGGCTGACCTCGCGACCGAAATCGTAGGCCTGACCGGTGTCCGCGTTTATCAGGGCGAACTGGAAGTAGGCCCAGTTGTTGGAGAGGTCGGTGGAGACCTTCACCTCGGCGCTGGAGGGCCGGCCTTTCAGCTCGAAGACATCGGTCACGAAGGAAACCTCACCGCCGGCGCGCGGCGAGAAGCTGTACATGCGCCGGAAGACCTCTTCCCGCCCCGTAAAAGTGTAAGCCAGCAAGCCCACCAGGACCAGGAGCAGCGTCAGGATGCCCCACAGCCCCCAGATGCCGCGGACCTTGCCCGTGTAGGGCGAGGGCTGATTGGCGAACACGCCCTGGGCCGCCGGCGGGCCGCCGGGAAGCTGGAACGCCTGCCACACCTGGGCGCCGGTCATGTACTCCCCCAGCGACCACACGGTTTCCGAGCCGGTGCTCTCGCGGGAGAGGATGCGCGGCGGCGAGACAAAGTCCATCACCATGGCCCGGTCGCCCACCCGCACCTGCCAAGGGAACTCGCCCAGCACAAAGGTGGTCTCCGCCTCGGCGGTCTGGAAATGGTCATAGGTCTCGCCCAACAGCCTGGCGCGAGGGCGCTGGCCGCCGGTGTCCACTTCCGGCACGTTGCGCAGTGTGACCACGTCGTTCCAGTGTCCCTGGTACTCGGTGAGGTAGCGGAAGCCCTTGTAGGGGTTGAACAGCAGGTACTCGGACCAACTGTATTGCTCGCCGTCCACCGTGATGGTGCGCACCTGGAAACCGACCACTTCGTAGGGGTCGCCGCGCACCTTGCCGCGCGTGCCCATGGGGATGCGCGGGAGGACGCGCTGGCGCTCCTGGAAGCGCTGGAGCACACGGAGGTTGGGGTCCTTGGCGTCCAGCACGGACAGGCAGTTTCCGCAGACCACCGACAAGGTGTGCTGGAAAGCGCGCACGGTGAGCGGCGCGCCGCAGGAGGAGCAGTTCAGGGCCCTGACCTGGGCGGAAGCGCTCATCAGGACCACCCCTCGAATTGTCGCAGGTTCTTCAGGCGCAGGTCATCGAAGCCGACCGCCTCGCCGAGGAACAGCAGGGGCGGGTCCTCGCTGTAGTCGATGGTGGCGAAACGGGCGTCGGGGGTGCGCAGGTCGGCGAACAGGGCCTCGGATTTGTCCCAGTACTCGAAAGGCAGCTCGCCCTCGACGCCGCGGTAGCGCGCCCGGGTCAGCACGGTGACCTCGTAAACCACTCCGTTGAGCATCATGCGCTGGCCGGGGCGGACCTGGTTCGCGGCCGGCAGGCCCTGGTGCGGGGTGAGGAACGAGACCGCGTACTCGGCCTGGGCGTCGGAGAGCCAGGCGCTGCGGCCGTCCTGGCAGACCGCGTGCCACTCGTTCCAGCCTCCCTGCTCATATTCGTAGAGTATACGCCCGACCAGCACGAAGGACTTGTCGCGGTAGACGCCCTCCGTGCCGATCTGGATCGGCGAGGGATCCGGCGGCAGGTCGGCCACTTCGCCCACCCGCTCCAGATTCACGTCCCGGCGCACCAGGATGGAGCGGCAGTAGGCGCAGGTGGTCTGAATCGCGCTAGACCACCGAAACTGTACCGGCGCTCCGCAGTTGGGACAGTTGGCTGCGCGCTGGCTCATGATCGTAAGCCCGCTCCAGTTGCCGCACCTCGACCTCGGCCGCGGCGAACTCGTGCTTCAGAAAGGTCACAAACGGCCAGTCCGGCCGGGGGCGGCAGCAGAACAGGTTCAGGCACAGAGATCCGTATTCGGGAAAAGTATGACAGGTCAGGTGCGACTCCGCCAGCAGGCACATCCCGGTGATGCCGCCCGCGCCGGCGAACTGATGCCAGACCGTGTCTCGCACCGGGTGCAGATGCAGATCGTCGAAGAGGCGCGCGAACAGGCGCTGGAGCCGGCCCAGGTCGGCCAGCGCCGCGGGATCGCACCCGCGGGCGTCCACCACCCATTCGACGCCGCTCACTGCTGGGCCCCGCCGCACTCGGAGCAGAACCTGGCCGCCCGCGGGATGGGCTTCCCGCAGGCGATGCAGAACTTGGTCTCGCCGCTGGCGGCCGCGCCCGCGGCTCCGGCGGCAGCCGGCGCCGGAGCAGGCTCGCCGGCAGCAGGCGGCCGCAAGGCGCCCATCATGGTCTGCGCCATGGCCAGCCCGGCGCCCAGGCCCACGCCCACGCCGGCCGCGCCGCCGCCCTCGTTGGCCGCGGCAATGGGCAGAGCTTGCGCGGTCTGAAACTGGGTGTAGCGGCCCATGTCGCCGATCATGGTCATGCCGATGCGCTGGTCGAGCAGTTTTTGCAGCTCGTCGGGCAGAGAGATGTTCTGCACCACGAAGGAGTCCAGGGCCAGCCCCAGGTCGTTGAACGTGGGCTGCAACTGTTCGGCGATCTTCTGCCCCAGCTCGACCTGGTTGGCCGCCATATCGATGAAGGGGATGGTGCTCTCGGCGAAGGTGTCGGTCATGCGGCCGATGATGGTGTTGCGGAGCTGGCCTTCCAGGTCGGCCACCCGGTAGACGTCGCGGGTGCCGCTGACCTTGATGAAGAAGGTGCGCGGATCGCTGACGCGGTAGGAGTAAATGCCGTAGCCGCGCATGCGGATGACGCCGAACTCCTTGTCCCGGATGGTGATGGGCGTGCCCGTGCCCCAGTGCTGATTGACCTGCAAGCGGGTGGCGAAGAAGTAGACGTCGCTCTTGAAGGGCGACTGGAAGAGCTTGTCCCAGTTCATCAGGTTGGTGAGAACGGGCAAGGTCTGCGTGTTCAGAGTGTGCAGGCCGGGGCCGAACAGGTCGGCCACGCGGCCCTCGTTGACGAACAGCGCGGCCTGCGACTCCCGCACGGTGAGCTTGGCCCCGTTCTGAATCTCCAGGTCGCGCATGGGGAAGCGGCAGGCGAGCACGCCGTCTTCCGACTCGTTCCACTGGATGACGTCAATGAACTGCTTGACGATGAAATCACGAAGCCCCATGGTTTCCTCCGCTTGTGTTTACTGTACCACTGCACTCATACGCACGGGGGCCGGTGCAGGTTCGGGGAATCGGAAGGGCCGTGGCCCCGGCTTCAGCCAGTCGCCTGCGCGGCGGGCGGGGCGCGGGGGGGTCGGTGGCTCTGTTCTGTAAATTTTTGTTTCCGGCACGGCGGGGCGAGGGTGACCGCGGGGCCAGACGAGTCGCCGATTGGCCATAGTACGCCTCCGGCTACAGGGTAAGGGGTGTGAGGCAGTGCGCCGGGCGAAGCGGGGGCCAAGGGCGTGGTGTGGCGGGAGAAACAAAGCCGGGCGCGGGGTGACCGGGGCTTCCTTGCAAGCCTTCCTGGCCGGCCCGTTGGCGGCTCAGATCAAGGCGCTTCCGGCTATCCGAGACTTGAGCGTGAAGCCGTTTGACGTGATGAGCCAGGTCACGGCTATCACGCGGGGACCTGTGTAGCCGCCAGCGGCGCCTCAGTCGGCGCGGGAGAGCCCCCGCGGCCGGGCTTCAGACGATGATTTTCTTGCGGACGGCGTAGAGGACGATTTCGGCGGAGTTATGGAGGTCCAGCTTCTGCATGATGTGGCTGCGGTGGGTCTCGACGGTGTAGGTGCTGAGGTTCAGGATGCTGGCCACCTCCTTGTTGGACTTGCCCTCCGCCAGCAGTTGGAGGATCTCCTTCTCGCGGTCGGTCAGCAGGTCGTAGGAGTCCTGAAGGCCGCGCTGCTGCAACTGGTGCACGTAGTCGTCCAGCAAGGT